>JAOZUP010000374.1 GCA_029938595.1 Thermoanaerobaculales bacterium
GGCCGTGCAAATGGTCACGTCCTTCGTTGAAAAACCTGACGAACGAGCTGCGCAGGATCTCTTACTGAACGGCGCCCTGTGGAGCAGCTTTACATTCGTGACCTCGGTCGGCATCCTCATGTCGAGATTCCACCTCACCGTCCCGTGGTTGATCGACCGCTTTGAAAATGCTTTTGAGTACGGATCGTGGAAAAAACGGAACGAGTTTTTGCCTGGACTGTACGAAGAGATTCCTGCGGTCGATTTTTCCCGGAATATTCTGCAGAAGTCGAAAGAAGAGGTCCACGTCCTGGCGGTCCCTCCCTGCGGGTGGACCGACCTGGGAACACCGGAACGTGTCGCCGCATGTGTGGGAAAGGCAGGGTCTTGCTCGATCACTGAGGAGGAGTGTCAGGTTCTCGGACATCCCCTTCTCGACCTCGGACACAAGGTAGGTATTGGCGAAGGGAGCGACAGGGCCTCCTCTGTGCTCGGTCAGAGGGAAACAGGGGAAACAAGAGCGCCAGGGACAGGACTGCAGATGTGAACGACACTGTCGGAGGTCATGTCTTCAATATAACAACGCTGCCAGAGAAAGGGCCTGCACTTCTGTCGCGCCTACGGCACTGGAACCGCGGGCCCATCAACCCACAACCTTCCCGGTAAGCCGAGCACAAACCGGAGGCCCTCGTCGTCCAGGTTCGGGATCCACAGCGGCAGCCCGCGCCGCGCCGCAGCTTCGGCGAGCCGGGTGACCAGGAGACCGGCCGGAACTCCCGGACGCAGTCCGCGGCACGCCCAACCCGGCACGCGGACCGCCGCCGTGCCCTCGGTTTCGGCGACCTCTGTCGCGGAGAGGACCTCCTTGACGATCCCCTGCTCGCTCTCGCCTTCGAGATCCCACCGGTACCTGTCCTCACCCGCCTCGGCAGGTGCGGCCAGCCATCCCTCGAACCGTGCCTGATCCTCCTTCCAGGTCCACCATCCCACCCGGCGCCCCTGCGGCAGCTCGTGAACCGGGTGCGGCCCGATCGAACCCGCCACCTCCGCCTCTGACGCCCCGCCCACCAGGGCCCTGTACGCGGCTTGGAGCATCCCTCCCTCCCTCATCGCGCCCACCGTCAATTCCGTGATGATCAAACCCGGGACGGCCCCGCCGATTGACGACGCCGACTCCCGCCATGCTTCGGACACACCCGCCGGCAACCGACTGCTGAGCAGGAGGGCAGGCCAGGGCAAGATCGCCGCAGGTGCACCTATCGCGGCGGCCAGTTCCTTCAGTAAGACGGCGAGGGCGCGCTCACCAAGCTGCACGCGCCAAAATTCGCGATCGGCAAAGCTCACGATTCGGACCGGGGCTTCCGCACCAAGAGCTTCCAGCACCGCGGGGTCAAATTCGAGCGCTGGAGGCGCCGCCGCCGCCGCAGCTTTGAAAGCCTCGATGGTGGCGAGAGATGACGGCGGAAGCCACATGGCGCCGCCGACGCCGAGGCGCTGCGCCATCGCCACGGCGTCTGCGGACGCCGCGGCGACGACACCCGCCGCACGCTGAGCCGCGGGCCGCTCGGCCACCTCGGCCACCCACACCCCGTAGCCGTCATCGGCGGCCACCCATGACGGTTCTGGGGCGCCGCCGGAGAGCGCTCCGGAGATCACACTGTCCAGCCCGCCGCGGAGAGCCTCCGGAAGGCGTCCCAGCAACTCCATCAGGGCCCGCCTCCACGGATGTCGAACCCGGACGCCACCTTCCGGTCAGGCTCGTCGATCGACTCCACAGCGGACACACGGGAGAACTGCGGCCCCTCCTCGAGTCTCCGTCTGATCACGGCGTGGTCCTCCTCGGAGCCGTCCAACAGGGCCTCGACGGTCCCGTCGGCACAATTTCTCACCCATCCGTCGAGGCCCAGAGCCTGTGCCTCACGCCACACGAAGTAACGGTAGCCAACCCCCTGAACCTGCCCCGAAATGCGATATCTCTTGACGCCCAAAACCTACAACCCAGTCCACGTCATGATTCCGGATCACCCTCCGCTCTTTGGTGGGCGTGGCGACCGAAGTGGTGGATCAGCCAGAACCCGCCCACCAGGAGAATCACGAAACCGATCGAGACCCAGTTGAACCATTTAAAAAGGAAATCCCGAATCACCTCCCCGTAGAGGAAGAGCAAGACCCCCTCAGCCATAAAGCGAAGGGTCCGTGAAACCATCGACGCCAGGACGAATATCTTGAAATTGATCTTGAAGGCGCCGCCGGCAATCGTGAATACCTTGTACGGGATCGGGGTCAGACCGGCGATGCCGGTGGCCCACGCGTTGAAGCGATCGTACAGCCGCTCCACCGCGTGGATCTTCCGATCCGAGAAGAACCTGTAGAGCAGCGGACGCCCGCCGTAGAGACCTATCCCATAACCGAGCATGCCGCCGAGCACGCTGCCGAGGGAGCATACGAAGCCGTACCAGATGGCGCGCTCTGGGTTTGCCACCCCGAGGGTGACGAGCAGCACGTCCGGCGGAATCGGAAAAAACGAGCTCTCAGCGAAGGCGAGCAGGAAGAGCCACCACCCGGGATGGGGCATTGCGGCCAGCGCGTCGATCCAGGCGAAGAGCTTTTCCTTCAAGTGGACGTGTCCTCCCAGCCGTGGCGCCCGATGAGGGGAACAAAGCAGGCCCCCTTGAGCTCGTGGGCGAATGTTCGCTCACCACGGCGCTGGACGATTTTGAGCACCTGAGTCTCGCGCGATCCCACCGGCACGACCAAGCGGCCACCGTCCGCGAGCTGATCGACCAGCGGCGCCGGCACCTCGGGAGCGCCGGCGGTGACGAGAATCACGTCGAACGGCGCCTGCGCGCGCCAGCCGAGGGTGCCGTCCATGACCTTGACGCTGACGTTCTCGATGCCGAGGCGATCGAGCACCGCTTTCGCCTGCCGGGCCAACGAGGCCACCCGCTCGACGGTGAACACAAAGCGTGCGAGCCGTGCGAGCACTGCCGCCTGATAACCCGAGCCGGTCCCGATCTCGAGCACCCTGTCCATCTCGTCGATCTTTGCCGCCTCCGTCATGAGGGCGACGATTCGCGGCTGCGAGATGGTCTGCCCCTCACCGATGTGGACCGAGACATCGTCGGAGTATGCCTGGTGTCGAAGGGCTTCCGGTACGAAATAGTGGCGCGGAATGGCCGCCATCGCCTCCAGTACCCTGTCGTCGTTGATGCCGCCACGACGAAGTGATTCCACCATCTGTGCCCTACGATAGTCGTAACCGTCCTGAGTCATTTACTGACCCCAGACCGGTCCATCGAGTCAATCCACGATGGGCTCTTTTCGCGAAATTTTTTGAGCGACCGCCGGTCCGTCATGTCGAGGTGGAGCGGGGTGACCGACACATATCCCGAGTTAGCCTCGTGAAAATCGGTTTCTGGAATCGGTTCCCAAATAGGTTGGCCGCCACCGATCCAATAAATCCGTCGTCCCCGGGGATCCCTTGCCTCAACCACGCCCTCCGTGTAGCGTCGGACACCGAGCCGGGTGAGCTTCACGCCGAGGGGCGTGCCGACCGGGACATTGATGTTGAGCAGAGTGTTTTTCGACAAACCGTGCTCGAGGATCCACTCGGAGACCTCGCGCGCGAACTTGGCCGCCAGGTGGAAACTCAGACCCTCCCCCACCCCTAGCGAGACAGCTATCGCCGGCACGCCGAGGATGACCCCCTCGAAGGCAGCCGACACAGTCCCCGAGTAATGAACGTCGGCACCCATGTTGAAACCGAAATTGATCCCGGATACAACGAGATCCGGCAAGCGGCCGTCCATCAGATTAGAGATCGCGATCGCCACGCAATCCGTCGGCGTGCCGTCCACCGATATGCGCCGCTCGCCCAGCCGCTCGATCCGGAGCGGGCGGTCAAGGGTCAACGCATGCGATACCGCCGATTGCTCCCGGTTTGGGGCCACGACCCAGATCTCGCCCATACCCTCGAGGGCATCGGCCAGCACCTGGATGCCCTCCGAGGTGTAGCCGTCGTCATTCGTAACGAGAATCCGCGGTTTCGCCATGCGGGAGATTCTATACGAATTAGGAGTTAGGAATTAGGAATTAGGAATGTCGGACACCCACGCCAACAGAATTTCGAATTTCGGATTTCGGATTTGCCGTCCCACGGCTTTCGTCGTCAGCCGGGAA
>JAOZUP010000375.1 GCA_029938595.1 Thermoanaerobaculales bacterium
TTCCCGTCAAGCCCCGACCACATCCGCCACGCCTCATCGAGAGGCTCGCCGCCGTACCACACGGCACGGGTGAAGCTCTCCACCCAGGGGTCGAAGCCGGGGATGATCCGGAGGTTGTCCTCCATGGCGAGGGTTGCTGGGTCGTAGCTCAGGTTGTCGAGGGCGGTTGCCGCGCGCCGCAGGCGCCAACCCCACGAGGACTCCTCGTGGCACTGGTCAAGCCGGCGGGCCCACAGCCGCAGCACGGCGGCGGTGCGAACGGCGTTGGGTTCGTGGTCGCTCGCGACCATGCAGGGAACGAAGGGATCCATGCCGACATCGTGGAGGGTGACGCCGGCAGTTCGCTCGAGGGCGTGCAGACCGCGGCTCACGTCGGCGTGGAAGAGAGCGTTCTCGAGCTCCTCCTCGACTCCGGTGCCCTCGCAGCCGTCAAGAATCCGGTGGCGGTCCTTGGGGGTCAGGAGCAGCGGTGCGGTGACGGCAAAGCCGGCGCCGGCGGTCTTGAGCTGTTCGATGCGCCGTTTCACCTCGGTGGCCGCGCCGGGGAATGGAAAGAGCCCGAGCACCGCGCCCCACAGGAACTCACTCCACGCCTCCGGAAGCTGGAGGCCGTCACTCAGGGGGTAGGGGAGGATGGGTACGAGAACCGTCACCCGCAGGTTTTCATCGGACGCATCGAGGCCCAGATCAGAGGGTGTGATCTCGGGGTCGTCGAGGATCACCATGGCATAGCTGCCGCGCTCGAGAAGCCGGTGAAAGACAGCCTGGCGATCGGCGGCAACGGCAGCGAAGACCATGGCGCGCACCGGTTCGCGAGGGACCGAGCCTTCGGCGGGAAGGATCCTCACAGGGGCGTCCTCCCACACCACGCCCAGTCTGACGGGGTCGAGCTTGACTCTCTTGCCTGGAAGATAGCCGGGACGGAGCACATGGGTGACGGCGAAGAGGTCCGGGTAGGCGGGCTCGATCCTACGCAACGTCGCCTCCGCCGAAGACCTTTTCCAGGGCCGATCCGCCGGCGCCTTCCAGGCGCCGCGCCACGTATTTGGCGAGAACATCCGTCTCGAGGTGGACTCGAGCTCCCGACTGCAGCCGGCCGAAGGTGGTGGTTTCGAGGGTGGCCGGGATCAAGGCGACATCGAACCAGTCGGGGCCGAGGTCGGCGACCGTGAGGGAGACGCCGTTCAGTGCGACGCTGCCCTTCAGCGCCACCTCCCGCGCCTGCCCGGTTGGGAGTGACAGCCGCCAGCGTTGGAAGCTGCCCTCCGGGCGAATGTTGACGATCCGGATCATCGTGTCCACGTGCCCCTGGACGATGTGGCCGCCGAGGCGATCACCGAGCCTGATTGCTCTCTCGAGGTTGACTGTCGACCCTGTGCGGAGCTCGGAGAGGAGGGTTCGATCGATGGTCTCAGGCGACAGGTCGGCGGTGAATCCGCCCTCCGAGGGCTCCACGACCGTCAGACAGACACCGTCGACGGCGATACTGTCGCCGGCGGCAGGGTGATCCGGGTCGGGCCAGGTCGACTCGACCCGCAACGTCGCGCCGGTGCCCCTGCGATCCAATCGGCCGATGGTGCCGATGGCCTCAATCAACCCCGTGAACATTCGCCTCCTCCGGTCGCACCGCGCGGATCTCCAGATCGTCACCGTGTCGATCGATGTCCTCGAAGCACAGGCGCTGGGCCGCCTCGAGTGTTGCGACGCCGGTTCCCGCGACTGCCGAAGGCGCGTCACCTCCGATCACGAAGGGAGCGATGAAGAGGATGATCTCATCGACCAGATCGGCATCGTTGAACGAACCGTGAACCGTCGGCCCTCCTTCGACCAGGAGCGCCGCCACCTCGCGTCTCGCCAGGTGATCGAGGAGCGCACCGAGATCGACCCGCCCGTCGTCGTCGGCCTTGAGCTCGACGAGCTCCACCCCGGCCTCCCGCAAGCGCCGGCGGTCTTCAATCCCTGCTTCGGCGGTATGGGCGATCACGGTGGCCTCGGGCCGAGTCCGCACGACCACGGCGTCGGTGGGCGTGCGCAACCGTGTGTCGAGCACGATGCGTCGCCAGCCAGATATCGGATTGAGGCCCAGCCGCCTGGTGAGCTGCGGGTCGTCCGCGAGGATCGTTTCCACACCGACCAGGATCGCGTCGTGCTCCTCGCGGAGCTCGAGCCCCCGTTCGCGTGCGGCCTCGCCGGTGATCCACTTCGACTCGCCCTCGCGGGTGGCGACCCGTCCGTCGAGAGAGACGGCTGCCTTCAATGTCACCCACGGTCTGTGGTGCCGCACCCAGTGCAACCAGCGGCGGTTGAGGATCCGTGACCGTTCGGCCCCCAATCCCTGATTCACCTCGACGCCTTCGGCCCGCAGGCGGTCGGCGCCGCCCCCAGCGGTCGGGGTGGGGTCGGCGAGCGCGATCACGGTCCGTCCTATGCCCGCTGCGAGGACGGCGTCGATGCAGGGGGGCGTCTTGCCGTGATGGGCGCATGGCTCGAGGGTCACGAAGAGGGTGCCTCCACGCGCCCGATCGCCGGCCTCGGCCAACGCAATCACTTCCGCATGGGAGCCGCCGTATGCGGCGTGGTAGCCCTCTCCGGCGAGCCGGCCCTCGGCATCGAGGACCACCGCTCCCACCATCGGGTTGGGAGAGGCGCCACACCGGCCGCGGGCGGCCAGCTCGAGTGCGCGCTCCATCCAGTGAATATCGTCGCCGTCGTGTGGCCGGGCGGATCCGCAGGCCGGGCCGACCCGAGCCGGGCCCGACGGAACCTCGTCACCTTCTCGTGGAACCCCTGATCCTGATCGCCTCATTCACTCCGCCCGCGGTTCGAATATCGCCTAAACAGTTTCATCGGGAGTGTCTCCCGCATTGACTTCGAGCAGCGAGTCCACGAAGTCCTCGGGCTCGAAGGGCAGGAGATCGTCCACATCTTCACCGACACCCACCCATCGTACCGGGAGCTTGAGGGAATCTGCAATGGCCAATATCACGCCGCCCTTGGCGGTGCCGTCGAGCTTGGTGAGCACGACCCCGGTGACCCCGGCGACCGCGCCGAAACGCTGGGCCTGCTCGATGCCGTTGGAGCCCGTTGTGGCGTCGAGGACCAGCAGCACTTCCTGCGGCGCACCGGGCACCTCGCGCCCCGCCACCTTCCTCACCTTTTCGAGCTCCTTCATGAGATTGGCATGCGTGTGCAGACGGCCGGCGGTATCTACCAGGACCTCGTCGATATCCTTCGAGCGTGCGGCAGAGATGGCGTCGAATACGACCGCCGCCGGGTCGGCGCCCTCCTGCTGGCTGACGACCGGTGTGCCAACTCGCTCAGCCCAAATTTCGAGCTGATCGACGGCTGCCGCTCTGAAGGTATCGGCTGCGGCCAGGATGACGCTGGCTCCGTGCTCTTGTTTTCTCTTGGCGAGCTTCGCTGCGGTCGTGGTCTTGCCGGTTCCGTTGACCCCGACCAGGAGAGTGATCCGTGGTCGGCTCGACGGCTCGTGCGGGGACTGTGCTTCTTCGGCGTTACGGAGCAGGGTCAAGAGCTGCTCACGAACCGCCGGACGGAGATCCTCTGCCGTTGTGATGCGCCCCGAACGTATCTCGTTGCGTAGCTTTTCGACCAGGCGCAATGAGAGCTCGACGCCGGCGTCGGAAGCTATGAGGGCTTCCTCGAGCCGGTCGATATCCGCCGGTTCCACAGGGCCTGTGCGGCGAAGAGCCTCGCCCGCCTTTTCCAGGAACTCGGTGTGGGTCATGAAGAGACCGCGTTTGAGTTTTCCGAGGAACGACCGAGCCATCACACCCCCTCGTCACGAAATCCGGTGAGAATACCGGGCTGGCTCACCAATTGGATTCGTTATCTGTTCGTTGTCCGTTCGGTGCCCGTGCGGTCTCAGACGATTTCCTGCGCGATGACCTTTGCAGCGCGGCGCAGCCGGTGCAGAGCCTGTGCCTGGGAGCCGTTTCGATCGACAACGAGCACCACATAGTAGCCGTCGGGCAACGCCTGAGTCAACGTGATCAAACGGCTGCCCTCGAGCACCAACGAGTTGATCGGGCCAGCCTTCGCGCTGGCCGAGACGTTCTCGAGCCGGCGCATAAAAATACTGTGATAGGCACCCTCGACCTTGAGGTCGAAGGGATCGCCGTGGCGGG
>JAOZUP010000376.1 GCA_029938595.1 Thermoanaerobaculales bacterium
TCGTTCGACCAGCGGGGGAAGTTCGCCGCAGAGGAGCTTTTCTGAATCTCGAGGAAGTTGGAGGCATCGGCGAAGTCTGCGCTCCAGGAAATCAGCCCGACCTCGTAGTCACCGATCAGCAGGGAGGAGGTGTGGACCTTACCGTCGCAGCTCATCAGGCGAGCGTGCACACCGATGGCCCTCCACATCGAGGCGACGACGATGCCCGTCTTCTTCCAACCGCCTACCGCGATGTACAGAATGTCGATCTCGAGTGGGTTCTCCGGCCCGTAGCCGGCAGCCTTCAGGAGACGGGCAGCCTCGTCGAGGCGGTGCTCCATGGGCATGTTCTTGAAGGGAGCCTGGGAGGGCGAACCGTAGCTCTCGATCCCGGGCGGAACCAGGCTGTAAGCGGCCGGTTCCTCCTGCTTCCGAAGCTTGGTCACGATCTTTTCTCGGTCGATGGCCAGGGCCAGGGCGCGGCGCACCCGCGGGTCGTCCAGCGGCGGCCTCTCGACATTGAGTGCGAGATAGACCGTCGTCAGGGTGGGCCCCAGACGCACGCTGCCCGGCAGGTTTTCTCGAAGCCACTCCAGCTTGTGGTCGGGGAAGCCCGGGTTCGAGTCCAGGGCGCCGGCCCGAAACCGGTTGAGCGCCGCCGAGACGTTGCCCAACGGGTAGTAGAAGACCTCGTCGATGGCCACCCCCGCGGCGTCATAGAACAGCTCGTTCTTGATAATCCGGACGTGGTGGTTGGGCACCCACTCGGCCAGGAGGAAGGGGCCGTTGCTCACCATGTGTCCCGGCCGCGACCACGTTCTGCCATTCGTTTCCACCACGTGCCTCGGCACCGGCACGCCGACAGGTTGAGTCAAGACCCCCAGCATGTACGGCGCCGGATGACGGAGACGGATCTCGACGGTGTCGGGATCGACCGCTCGCACGCCGAGGGTCTCTCCCACAGCCGCACCCGTGTTCACCTCGACGGCGTTCTCGATCGGGTAGAGGAGGTAGGCCGACATCGACGCCGTTTCGGGCGCCAGGGCACGCCGGAAGGAGTAGACGAAATCCTCCGCCGTCAGGGGCGTGCCGTCGGACCACACCAGCCCCGGCCGAAGACGAAAGGTGTAGACCCTGCCGTCCGGGCTCACCGTCCAATCCGTGGCGGCGCCCGCGACCGTCCGGCCTCCCGCGTCCAGGGTGGTGAGCCCGACGAAGAGATCAAGGGTGATGTTGGCGTCGAATACGCTGAGACTCACGTGCGGGTCGAGCGAATCCGGCTCCTCGCGGTTGCCGCGGTGAAGGACGACCTGCCCAGTCCCCTCGGCCACTGCAAGGTTCACTGCGGTGCCGACGAGGGAGGCGCTCATCACGAGTGCTGCCAAGACCCGCCTCGGCAGCGGCCGTCGGCTGAGCACCCGGCTGAAGACGGAGGGGTGGCCGGGTTCCCGAACCATCCTCTCCGCCTTCAGTCCGTCAGGTGCTCTCGAGATCTCACGAGTCCCTTTTAAAAGTTGGTGCGGAACCGCAGACCGATCGTGCGCGGTGGGACCGTGTATGAGTGACCGGGCTCGCCGTAATCAGTGAGGTTGAGGAGCTGGACAAACTCGTCGGTGGCGTTGTCGACGAACAGCGTGAGTCTCCAACTCTGCGTCTCGACCCCGAGGTTCAGGTTCAGGAGCTGGTACGCCTCGTTGACAAAGGTGTCGGGCGAGGATTCAAATTCAGACAGACTCCGGCTTTCGCCCACCATGTTGTAGTTGGCGTTGACGACACCGTTGAGCTTGACGCTGAGTGGGAATCGATACCCCGCGAAGAAGTTCGCATTGTACTCGGGCACGTCGGTCAGCTCGGTGCCGGCCGGTCCGTACGCAGAGTTGTCGTCAGTTTCGGCGTCGAAGATCCACCCGGCAGAGGCGCCGAACGAAAGACCAGCCGTGGGTTGAGCCGTCAGTTCGAGCTCGAGGCCCGAAGTGTGGGCGCTGCCCGCGTTGATCGTCGACACCATACCGGGATTGAGGCTCGGAACCCCGATCTGGATGTCCTGCCAGTCCATGTAGAAGAGCGCCCCGTTGAGGACGAGTCGGTTTTCAAGCCAGCCGGTCTTCGCGCCGATCTCATAGTTCCAAACAAAATCCGGGTTGAAAACGATCTCGTCAGGCGGCGAAAACACGTTGATGCCGCCCGACCGGAAGCCCTTGGCCGCCGTCACGTAGACCATCGAATCAGACGCCACGTCCCACTTCAGGCTGAACTTCGGCAGCACCTCGTCATAGGTTGCCGAATCTTCGACCTCCTCGGGAGGCTCAACTCCGTAGATGTACCAGAAGTACCCGTCGAGGAACACGTGAGTCGTACGATCCTCCCTGAAAAGGCGGGCGCCGGCCACGGCTTCGAATTTGTCGGCAAATCGATAGTTCACCTCGCCGAATACTGCGAGCTGCTCGAAGCTGTCAGACCCCTCGATCAAGAAATACTCCCCGTAGAGATCCGTGATATCCGGTTCGGTAATGAAGCGGGTGCCAGTTGTGTCCTTGCTGTCCTTGTAGAACAGACCGGCGGTCCACATCAGGGAACCGCTTCCAGTCGAAGACAGCCGGAACTCTTGGGTAAACTGTTCTGTGGTAGGTGGCACCGAGGCCCATAGATTGGTGATCTCCGGCGGATCGTCGAAAAACAGGGAGTTGATGTAGTTGGTCGTATCGACCAACCACCCCAGGTCTGAGATGAGCAGCCCTTCCCGATCCCAATACGATGTCGAAGAGACGAGTGTCGCCCAGTCGAAGTCAAAGGTGAATGTCAGGTTTCCGAGTAAGTACTCGTCGTCGTATGGTTCTTTGTTGAGGCGCTCTGAGATCCCGTCCTTCGTCGAGATCTGGGTCCCGCCGAGGTGGGTGTCATTGTAGGTTACGGATGCATCGACGATGAGGCGGTCGCTGGCAAACCACCGGCCGCTGAGTCGGAAGTTCATGACCTCGGCGGTGTTGGTGTCCTCCTCCGGACCATCGATCAAGTTGGGCATGTCGACCCAACCGTCAGAGTCGCGGTAGATGCCCACCAGGCGGAGGGCGAACTTGTCACGCACCACCGGCATGTTGAGCATGAGGTTGACGCCTGCGGTGATACCCCCTCCGTCGATTGAACCGGCATCGAGTTCCACCACGCCGTCGAAGGCGTGTGCGGTGGGCTTGTTCTGGATCAGCCTGACCGCGCCGCCCATCGAGCCCTCCCCGAACAGGGTGCCCTGCGGTCCTCGCAGGACCTCGATGCGCTCCACGTCAAATGACCGCAGCGTTGTTCCGGTGCCTGGGCTGGAGGTGATCGGGGTGTCGTCGACATAGGTGCTCACTGTGTTGGAATCTCCGCCAACCGCGCTGACGCCACGCATTTGGATCGTAGTCTCGGCCTCCGAGTACTGAAAAACTGTAGTGCTGGGGACCCGAGTCAGATACTCCTCCATCCTGTCGATGCCCGCCTCGTCCAGCGTTTCCCCGCTGACGGCCGACACGGACAGAGGCACTTCTTGCAGACTCTCTTCGATTCTGCGCGCGGTGACAGTGAGTGTTTCCACCGCCACCGTTGTGGCCTCGATCCGCGGCGGACCGGGCTCGACGATGAAGACAACGTTGACCTTCCCCTTGGCCGGGAGGGGAATCTCGGTGGTCTCGGTGACATCGCCCACAGTGATCGATACCTCGTAGGCCGCGGCCGGGCCGGCCACCGGCACCTTGAATTCTTGCTGGTTGTAGTTGGTCGTCTGCGCGACCCCATCGGGACCGGTGACCACGACCGTCACCCGCCCGGATCCGCCGATGACAGTCACCTCGAGGGTGGCGGCAGCGAAGGCGGTCGCGGCACCGAGAACGACGCACAGACCGACTACGAGCACACGGAGACTACGGCTCAAAAGCATGATTCTCCTCCCGAAGGTTCGCTAGAAATTTCACTTCACTGTCAAACCTAGGCCGAAATTTCCCCCATGTCAAGTGGGTACCGTATGTTTTTTCAATATTCGTCAGTACCGACCGAAATGAATAATTCGAGTGAACATCAATGTTTTCAATTAATAGAGCAATTTCCTCGATGAGTTTTGAGCTTCGGAATCAGAATTGAATGTACGGTATGGTATGGTTTTTCCGGAGGTTCCCGATGAAAAGCGCAT
>JAOZUP010000377.1 GCA_029938595.1 Thermoanaerobaculales bacterium
CAGATTCCATCGGGCGCTGATCTCTATGGGCCTCTCGCAGAGACCGCCAATCTGCTCGGCTACAGCATCTATGGTATCGACACGCCCGGCTTCATGCAGGCGAGAGGCTCGGATGCATCACTGGGTTCCGAACGGGGTGCGGCCCGCGGCAGCACCGAGTTCTTTCTCGAGGACGAGCTGCACAGCTCGCTGCGCTTCCTCTCTGCCGAGACCGGTGGCCTGCCGCTCATCGACGGCCGGCGCATCGGCGCTCTGGGCGAAGTGCGAAAGGACGTCGAGTCGTTCTACTGGCTCGGCTTCACCCCGGACTGGAATCGGAATGATCAACGCCACACCGTGCGAGTGGAGGTGAACCGGCCCGACATATTCATCCGCACCCGTTCCGGCTACCTCGATGCGGCGCCGCGAACCCAGGTCGCCATGGCGGTCAAGAGCTCGCTGCTCTTTGGCATGGGACGGTCATCCTCCGAACTCCAACTCGAGATCGGTGAGGTCGAAGCGGCCGGCAACGGCCTGTTCTACGTGGATATCGAGATGTCGATCCCCATCCGGATCTTGACCATCCGGGAGTCCGAAACCGGCTACGACGCCGAGGCATCGCTCTTTGTTGCCGCGCTGGATGCCTCCGGCGGACGCACAGAAATCCCGCCCACTCCGCTGCTTCTGTCCAGTCCGGTACCCTTCCCGGCCAAAACCCTCGTCGCCCACACCGTGACGCTGAAGCTGCGGGAAAACACCGAGCGGGTCTCCATGGCCCTCTTCGACGTCTACGGTGGGAAGACCTACACCAATACGATCACCAGGGATGAGAAGAACAAGGATGGCAAGCGGTGAAAGGTACCCACCAATAATTCCTTGGCCCTAACCAGCGCGCGGCCCAACCTGTTGAGATATGCGGCTTATTCTACGGGCTCTGCAAACATCTCGATCGAGCCGACCCGTTTACCGCCTCCCGCGCCGCCGATTCCAGTGTACCTGAGCTCGCCCGTGTGGGTGTCCAGAACCACGACCATGGCTGTGGGCGACTCGAGGGTCTCGATTCGGTACCGGCCCGGGCCCGGACCGTTCGATGTTGTAGCAGCCATTACCGTGAACAACAATGCCGCCGCGACGAAGCCCATTACGAAGATTCGCACCTGTTTCGACTGAACCATCTGTGCCTCCTTTGAGATTGCTACCACCAAGATAGTGTGGCTGAGGCTCGATTTCCAGCTGCGCTTCCCCAAAAATCCTTCGAGCCTTGGAAACATCCCTGCGCTTGCCATAATTCAGGCAGCCTGGGCCTGTTGAGGGGCGCCGCATCAGGCTGGAAGATGTTGAGAAATGGGCCAGCAATAGTCCACTTTTCCGGATTCAGCGGATTGCAATAACAAAAAGACATTAAATTCATAGAAAATAGCATTGGATTTTTCTAGCTTTCGACATTATCATTGCGCGAGAACGCGACGAAACCGTCGAAATTCACGCCGGCCGTTGAGGCCGCTACGGAGATATTTACATGAAGAAATCCATTCAGGCGCTGATATTGACTACCGTTCTTCTTGCCCCCACGGCGGCGATGGCCGGAGAGTTCGAGATTACCCCGTTCCTCGGCTATCAGTTCGGTGGGGATGTCACGACCTTTTACCAGGGTGAGTATCACGACGTGAACATCAATAGCAGCGAGAATTATGGCGTGGTGCTCAGCCTCGGTCTGTCACCGGTGAGCCAGATCGAGCTCCTCTACAGCACCCAGGATACGAAGGCCGACGCCAGTCGCTTCGAAGATTCACTCGGCCTCAAGATCGACTACTGGCAGGTGAGCATGCTCTGGGGCTTCGACCCCGACTCCCAGATTAACCCCTACGTTGTCTTCGGGATCGGCGGCACCTATCTGCAGCCGGATGGTTTCTCCAGCGAATTGAAGTTCTCGGGGAACCTCGGCGGCGGCGTCAAGATCATGTTCAGCGACTCCATCGGTGTCCGCCTCGAGGGACGCTTCTACGGCACCTACATCAACAGCACGACATCGTACTGCGATCCCTTTTGGTGCTACGGCTACAAGAACAGCCTCTACCAGTTCGACGTGTCTGCCGGCCTGATCATCAGGTTCGGAGGCTGATCGTAGCGCCGTATAGACGACCCCTTGCGAGGGAGGTGTCATAAATCTCTCAAAACCGGTCGTAGCGAGAATCGTCACGCTTCAGCGTGCGCTCCTTGGAGGGGAGACTTCGTAACATGCACGTTTGCACACATGTGCTGCCATGGTCTCGGAAATCCTGGCACAATGTGCGGCTACTCCGATAAATAGGAGGCGCGATGGCCTTCATGGGAGGATGCAACTGATGTTGTTCGTTGAGCTGGCGCTACTGCTGGCGTGCATAGTGATCGGTGCCCGGATCGGCGGCATCGCCCTCGGGGTGGTCTCCGGGATCGGTCTGACGATATTCGTATTCGGCTTGGGGATGCCGCCGGGCAGCCCGCCAACCGTTGTCCTCGGGATGATCCTCGCGGTGATCACCGCGCTGTCGGTGATGGAGGCGGCCGGTGGGCTCGACTTCTTAGTCGAGAGCGCCGAGCGGGTCTTGAAGAGCAACCCGCGGAGAATCACCTTTCTGGCGCCGTTCGTCACCTATGTGCTGATCTTCGCGGCCGGCACACAGCATGTGATCTACGCGCTCCTACCGGTGATCGCGGAGGTCGCCCGTAAAGCCGGCGTCCGGCCCGAGCGTCCGTTGTCGATGAGCGTTATCGCCGCCCAGCACGGGCTTATCGCATCGCCGATCTCGGCGGTGACGGTGGCGCTGGTGGCCGGGCTCGCCGGGCTTGCAGTCGGACTCCCGCAGATTCTGATGGTCACCATCCCCGCGACCCTGATTGGAGTGCTTGTCGGCACATTGGTGGTGGCATGGAAGGGCAAGGAGCTCGACCAGGATCCCGAGTACCTCAAGCGGCTTGCGGACGGCACCGTCAAACCCCCCGAGGAGAAACCCCCGCTCGAGGGGCTGGCTCGCCACCGGGCGGTAGGCTCCTGTACGGTTTTCCTGACGGCTGTCCTCGCAGTTGTGGTGATCGGCCTCTTCCCGGGTCTGCGCCCGGTCTACGAAACGGTCGCCGACGGTGTGGTGAACACGGGACAGGTCGAGATGGGCCCGGCGATCATGATCATCATGCTGGCGGCGGCAGGAGTGATCATGCTGCTCTTCAAGGCGAGCCCCGGCGCGGCGGTGGGGGGAAGCCTGATGCGCGGCGGGCTAACGGCCATCATCTCGATCCTCGGCGTCTCGTGGCTGGGCTCATCGTTCTTCGAGGGTAATCGGGCCGCCATCCTGGACGCCCTGTCATCAATCATCACGGCCCATCCCTGGGTCTTCGCCGGAGGGCTCTTCGTGCTGTCGATCCTGCTCTTCAGCCAGGCCGCCACGATCGTCCTGCTGGTGCCGGTGGGGGTGGCGCTGGGTCTGCCGGCCCACCTGCTGATCGGCGTCTACCCCGCGGTCAACGGCAACTTCTTTCTCCCGACCTATGGCACGGTGCTGGCGGCGGTCTCATTCGATCAGACCGGCACGACAAAGATCGGGAAATACCTGCTCAACCACAGCTTCATGATTCCCGGACTCGTGACCACGGCAACGGCCACCGCCGTCGCCCTGCTCTTGAGCTCGGTATTAATAGGCTGAGAAATGAACTGTCAACTGGGAAATGGAGGAACTATGAAGATCAAGAACCTCGCGTCTGTTGTAGTGGTGCTGAGTATCGCCTTGCTCGCTGCCGGTCCGGCCGCGGCTCAACAGGCGGCGACCGCACCGCAGGACGTCCGCATCGAGCACGACCTGCTGGGAGAGAAAGCTGTACCGGCCGACGCCTATTACGGCGTGCAGACCGCCCGCGCGTTGGAGAACTTCCAGATCTCTGGCAGGACGGTGGGCGACTATCCGGACTTCGTCAATGGTTGGGCCTACGTCAAAATGGCCGCAGCAATGGCCAATACCGACGTCGGCAAGATGGAAGCGGCCACCCGTGACGCGATCATCAAGGCGGGTGAGGCCATCCTCGAAGGCAAGTACCACGACCAGTTCCTGGTCGACCCCTACCAGGGCGGCGCCGGAACCTCGACCAACATGAACGCCAACGAGGTGATGGCCAATGTCGCCCTCG
>JAOZUP010000049.1 GCA_029938595.1 Thermoanaerobaculales bacterium
CGACAACATCGACGCCAACGTGACGGTCCTCGACTTTCCGAGCAGGGAAGTCTTCGCCCGCGAGGTCGAGCGGGGCGGCTACGACATGGTGGGAATCTCCTTCATCACGCCGAACTTCGACAAGGCGCGGGAAATGGCCCGCATCGTCCGCGAAAAATCACCCCAGGCCGAGATCATCCTCGGCGGCCACGGAGCGGCCATCGAAGGCGTGGAGGAGCTGATCGACTGCGACCACGTCGTCAAGGGCGAGGGGATTCGCTGGATGCGCGAGCACCTGGGTCAGAACCCGGATGCACCGATCCGCCACCCGGCCCTGCCGAGTGCCGAGTGGATGAACATCCTCGGCGTCCCTCTCAGGAATGCCGCCAGCCTGCTCGTGCCCGGCGTGGGCTGTGTCAACGGCTGCAGCTTCTGTTGCACCTCCCACTTCTTCGGCAAGAGCTACACCCCGTTCCTCGATTCCGGTAAGGCCCTTTTCGATACCGCCTGCCGCGTGGCCGACGAACGAGGCACGGACAGCTTCTTCGTGATGGACGAGAACTTCCTCAAGGACCGCGACCGGGCTCTCGAGCTGCTGTCGGAGATGGAACGCCACCAGCGGTTCTTCCGCTTCCACATCTTCTCGTCGGCGGAGGCGATCATGGCTTTCGGCATCGATAACATGGTCCGTCTCGGTGTGGACATGGTGTGGGTTGGCTTCGAAAGCCGCAGCCGTCAATCCCTCTTCGCCAAGAATAACGGCATCGACGCACAGACCCTGGTCCGGAACCTGCGGGACCGCGGGATCGCGGTCCTCGCCTCCGGCATCCTGTGCATGGAGCACCACACGCCGGACAACATCCAGCAGGACATCGATTTTCTGGTCGGTCTCGAGGCGGACTTCGTGCAGTTCATGCTCTTGACACCGCTACCTGTGACCGCCCTCTATCGCGATCATCAGCGCCGCGGGTTGCTGCGAACGGACCTGTCGTTCCAGGAGTGGCACGGTCAGAAGCGTCTCAGCTTCCGGCACCCGGCGTTCACGGACGACGATGCCGAAGAGTGGATCAACCGCGCCTTCCGCCAGGACTACGAGGAGAACTCGAGCTCGATGTTCCGAATGGCGGAGACGGCTGTGCGCGGCTACGAGCACCTCGCGGCGCAACCAAAAGGTGACGCCTGCCTTGAAGCACGTTTGGCGCAGAGCAGGGACAAGGCGAGCGTCTGGTCTCTGATCCTGCCCGCGGTGACGCACAACGCCGTCAATCGGAAGGAGCGACGGAGATCGAAAGACCTCTATGAGTGGGCGCGTCGGCTCTTCGGCCGCACAGTGTGGCAGCACCTGGCTGGTCTCGCCACAATCTCTCTGGCCGGTCTGTGGAAGCTCCGGATCGGGCTGTTCGGTGACACGGTCCAACCACGGACCATCGTCACCCACTACCCGGTTGCCGCCCAAGTCAGCCGGTTGTCCGCAGGGAAGACAGCGCCACGAAGCGCCCGTCTTCCCGTGCACCAACTGCCTCCCGCTACCGCCGCCGCATCACGAATCGACTGAGAAGGACGCCACCGGGCGGACTACGGAAAAGTCACTGACCATGCGCTCGTGTTACCGGACTCGAAGCCGTCGTCGAAAATATCCTCGATGCCCGCAATGACACCCAGCAAACCCAACGTGCTCCCGGACAGGCCGTCAAGGACACTACCCGGCGCGCCCTCAAAGTCGATCTGATAGTGGATGTCGAAGAAGCTGTCCACCATAAAAGTCCCGTCAGGTTGCTGGGTCAGCGTGGTCATGCCCGGGCTGGCAAGGCCAAACTCACCCCCGGCCGTGATGGAAAGGGAAGAGAAATCCGGGTCGCCAATCAGGGTCACCGGAAAGCTCCACAGCGCAGTATTGAAGTGCTGCAGCGGATCGCCCGGAATCCTCGGCGCTGAGTGTGTCTCCTCCGGCACCGGCAGCATCAAGGTGCGGGAGAACCCAGCCAGGGAACCGGTCCCGATCACTTTCAGGGCAAGGGTCGAGTCGAACTCCTCGAACTCTCCTCCAAGGCTTCCACCCGGCTGCCCGCACGGAGTGTTGGTGCAGGCGAACTGACCCTGGGTGGGGTGGAGCTCCATCGTCGTCCCTGCAGGCAGACCGTCGACGATCACGAAGAACTCATCGCGGCTCAGATACTCGCAGGGCGCAGGCGGCAGCTCCGCGGTTCCGCTCCCGTTGTCGGCAACGAGGCACACGCCGACGGGCCGCGGAGGCTCATCGACCGCCATTCTCAGCGTTCCAGTCGTGATGCCGGCCAGCCCTTCAAGGACGCCGCCCGGCGCACCCACGAAGTCGATCTGATAGGTGATATCGAAGAAGCTGTCGACCGAAAAAGAGTCCCCGGTCCTTTTCGTCATCGTCGTCTGGCCGGGACTCGGCAGACCGAAATTCGTCCCCCCCGTGATGGTGAGAGAACTGAAATCCGGATCTCCGAAGGTCTGCCCCTGGAGTGCAAAGTAGTCGGTCGGGAATGTCTGCACGGGATTCCCCAGAATTCGAGGACCCGTATGAACCTCGGAGGCCATAGGCACTTCGATTTGCCGGGTGAATCCCGCGAGGGAGCCGGTGCCGGTCATGAAGAGGGTGAGCGAGGAATCGAAGGCCGAGCTCGTGCCACCGAGGCTGCCGCCCGGCCTCTCACAGGGCATCTCGATACACACGAGATTGTGGTGGATTGGAGCGGCCTCGATCGTCGTCCCCGCCGGTAATCCGTCGATAATCATGAAAACTTCTGTAGGGCTGATGTACGAGCAGCCGACCGGAGGAACATCCCCGGTTCCAGTGCCGTTGTCGGGTACGCTGCAGAAGCTCCGCCCCGGAGGCTCCGCAAATGTGAGTCGAGCCACAAGCACCACCACAATGGTAATGATCAGAATCCAGCCGATTCGCTCAAAGCGCCGCATGGTGAACGCCTCCCTGAGCCCCGGCTGTTGTCAGACTTACCCCACGAACCGCTATTTTGAAGCGGCAGTGGGACACGCCGCGGAGCGGGGCTCACACCCCCGCGTATGCTCGATTGATGCTAGCCTCTCATCCACCCTCTCACGAGGAGAAAGGCCTGTAAAGGGCATTCGGCTATTGCGTACCGTGGCGAGCACCTCCCCACCCCTCCTCCATCCGGTCCGATTTCACAGGAGGGGTGCCCCCTGAGCTTTGTGAGGTTGTGATCAGTGGCACCGCTCAGACCAGACGCTGCTCCCGGGCCTTTTTGCTGGTCAGGAAGGAGCACATCGCGGGGACGACGAAGAGCGTCAGCAACGTCCCCACAACCAGACCACCGATCACCGCGACCCCCATGGGGATGCGGCTCTCGGCTCCCGCCCCGAGCCCCAGCGCAATCGGTAGGATGCCGAGCACGGTCGAGAGACTGGTCATCAACACCGGCCGGAAACGTGCGGTCGCCCCATCGATGATGGCTTCGGTCACCGGCCTTCCGGCGGCCTTCCGCTGATTGGCAAACTCGACGATCAGGATTCCGTTCTTGGTCACCAGACCGATCAGCATGATCATGCCGATCTGACTGAAGATGTTGATGGTCTGATTGTAGTACCAGAGTGATAGCAGTGCGCCTGCCAAAGCCAGCGGAACGGTGAACATGATGATCAGAGGATCTCGGAAGCTCTCGAACTGCGCTGCCAGCACGAGGTAGACCAGCGCCAGCGCCAGCACGAACACGAAGACCAGGCTGGTGGCACTCTCCACGAAGTCTCTCGACTCACCGGCGAGAGTCGTCGCAAAGGTCTCGTCCAACTCCCTCTCCGCGATGCGCTCCATCGCCTCGATGCCGTCGCCGATCGTCTTTCCCGGAGCCAGCGCGGCCGACACGGTCGCCGACTCATAGCGGTTGAAACGAAAGATCTGCGGCGGGCTGCTGGTCTCCGTGACCCGCACCAGTTTGTCCAGCACGACGGGCTCTCGCCCCGAAGTGGTGACGTACAGATTGCGAAGATCGACGGTTTCGTCGCGGGCGTCGCGCATCACCTGCCCGATCACCTCGTACTGCTTGCCGTCCATGACGAAGTAGCCCAGCCGCTGCTCGCTCAACGCCAGCTGCAGAGTCTGGGCGATGCGCAGGGCCGAGATGCCGAGGTCCTGCGCCCGCTCCCGGTCGATGGCGACTCGCAGCTCAGGCTTGTCGAACTTGAGGTTGACGTCAACGTAGGTGAAGGTCGGATCCGCCGCCGCAGCGGCAAGGAACGAGGGCAAAACCTCCTGCAATTTCTCCATGTTCGACGCCTGGATCACGAACTGGACCGGCAGACCTCGGCGCCGGCCGACGGCGATGGTCGGCGACTGCGAGAGGTAAACCTGCGCGTCGGTCAATCGCCTGACTTCGAGGGCCAGCGCATTTACAATCTCACCCTGAGTTCGTTGGCGTTCGTCGGGTTCGACCAGGCTGATCCGGCCGAAGCCCGAGTTGACCGACGAGGCGGCCCCGAAACCCGGCGCGGTGACCGTGATCGTGTTGTCGGTTTCGGGAACCTCCTCGGCAATGAGGGCGTTCAGCTGATCCATGAACCGGTCCATGTAAGCGAAGGTCACTCCTTCCGGGCCACGGGTGGAGATGCTGATCGTACTGCGGTCCTCGAGCGGCGCCAGCTCGCGCGGCAGCACATTGAGGAAGATGGCCACGATGCCGAAACACGCCAGAATGACCGGAATCGCCAGCCATCGCCGGCGCAGAAAATTCGTCAGCGTCTCCCGATAGCTCGACGCCAGGGCCTGGAAGAACGGCTCCGTCACACTGTACAGCCAGGGCTGCCGCGCCCGTTTCTTCAAGAGACGGGTCGCCAGCATCGGCGTTAGCGTCAGAGCGACGAACGAGGAAATGATCACCGCCCCGGCGAGGGTCAGGCCGAATTCCCGGAAGAGCCGCCCGACCAGCCCGCCAAGAAACAGGATCGGCAGGAAGACCGCGACCAGGGCCACGGTTGTCGCCACCACCGCGAAAAAGATCTCCCGCGTTCCCTCGACGCCGGCCCTCATCGGATCGAGGCCGGCCTCGATCTTGGCGTAGATCACCTCGACGACGACAATCGCGTCGTCCACCACCAGTCCGATCGCCAGAACCAGCGCCAGCAGGGTCAGCACGTTGAGAGAAAGCCCGGCTACGTACATGACGAAGAACGACCCGATCAGGGAGACCGGGATCACCAGGACCGGGATCACCGTGGTTCGCCAGTCGCGGAGGAAAAAGAAGATGACGAACATGACCAGACCGAACGCAATGAGAATGGTCTGCCGAACCTCCGCCACCGACCGGCGGATGAAACGACTGGCGTCGAAGCCCCACGAAACCTCGACATCCGCCGGCAGCGACTTCTGAATCACCTCCACCCGGCGCCGGAATTCGTCCGCGATAGCGATGTAATTCGCACCCGGCTGCGGGCTGACGACGACCACGACCATCGGAATGCCGTCCTGCTTCAGCACAGTGCGCTCGTTGCGGGGCCCGAGCTCCGCGTAGCCGACATCCCGCAGACGGACGATCCGGCCGGCCTCGCTCTTGAGGATGAGGTTGTTGAAATCCTCCGGAGTATCTAGCCGGCTCATCATCCGCACCGGAAGCTCAACCTCTACGCCTTCGATTCTCCCCGACGGCAGCTCGACATTTTCGCGAGCCATCGCGTCACGAACGTCGATCGGCGACAGACGATGGGCGGCGAGCTTGTTGGGATCGAGCCACAGCCGCATGGCGTAGGTCTTCTTGCCCCAGACGGCGACGCTCGCAACATTGGGGATGGTCTGCAAGCGTTCCACAAACGCCTCCTGAGCGAGGTGGCTGAGTTCGAGCAGGTTGCGCCTGTCGCTTCGCACGGTGATCCCGGCGATCGGCCGCGCATCGGCATCCGCCTTCGAGACAATCGGAGGATCGACGTCCGGGGGGAGGCTGCGCATGGCTCGGGATACGTGATCGCGAACGTCGTTGGCGGCACGTTCGAGATCGGTGCCGAGATCGAACTCGGCCTGGATGGTGCTACGACCGTCGCGGCTGGTCGAAGTCAGGGTGCGGATTCCGTCCACCCCGTTGACCGCCGCCTCGAGAGGCTCCGTGATCTGGGACTCGATCACGTCGGCCGAGGCGCCCCGGTAGGAGGTGGAGACAGAGATATTCGGCGGGTCGAGCGACGGGAACTCTCTCACCCCGAGAAAGGAGAATCCGAGCAATCCGAAGAGGACGATGGTGATCGACATGACGATCGCCAGGACCGGACGTCGGATGCTGAGGGTGTAGAGCGTCATGACGCCGAATCGGATCCGCCGGGAGATCCATCGATTTCGATCTCGAGGCCGGGCCGAAGCTGTTGGATGCCGGAGACGATGACGAGCTCGCCATCGGTGAGACCGCTGGTGATCTGGACCGCGGTATCGGAGCGGATGCCGGTCTCGACCGTCCGCGGCTGCGCCTTTCCGCCGTCAAAGACGAAGACCTTTTTCCCGCCGAGCTCCGGGATGACGGCGATCGACGGAACCGTCAGCGCGTCCGGAACCGAACGAACGACGAGATCGACGTTGGCGAAGGCTCCCGGCACCAGCACGCCATCTTTATTGGGACACCTGGCGCGCATCCTCAGTGATCGGGTGGAGGCGTCCACGCTCGGCTCGATAGCGTAGATCGTTCCCGGAAAGGTGCGGTCGGCCCCCTCGACGGCGAAGGAGATCTCGTCGCCAACCTGCATCAACGCCGAGTATTTCTCCGGCACAGTGAAATCCAACTTGACGAGATCGAGGTCGTTCAACGAGGCGATGCGGGTCTGGGGCGAGAGAAAGCTGCCCGGGCTCACCCACCGTAGACCAATGACGCCGCTGAACGGAGCACGGATCTCCGTTTTCAGCAGCTGCGCCTCGATGAGCTGGAGCTCGGCGCGCAGGACGTTGAGCTCGCCGAGAGCCACGTCATAGTTTTCGCTGCTGGTAACGCCGTCGTTGAGGAGCCGTTGCTGCCGGGCTTCGGCACGCTCGGCGAGCTCGACCCGATAGAGCGCCTGCTGCCGTTCGGCGAGGAGCTCGGTATCGTCAATTTTCAAAAGCAGCTCACCCGCGGCCACCCGGCTCCCCTCCTTGAAGAGGATGCCGGAGATCTTGCCGGAGATCTCACTGACGATCTCGACCTCCTCGTTGGCGCGAACAGTCCCGGTGGTTGCAAGACGTTCGACGAGCAACATCGGAACGACTCGATGAACCTTGACCCGCAGGATTGTTTTTGACGTCGGGGAAGAAGCGGGCGTGGAGGGACGGCGAAGCTCGATCAGCTTGGGCGCCGCCAGTACGGCGAGGACCACGAGCGCTGCCGCTATTCCGACGCCCCGTCGTGGAATTGCTCTCATCGGGATCTCCTGTTTGCCGGGCATTCCGGCCTGATGCGGAAGGTCGGGTCGACCTCGACCGGGGCTCGTTTATACCATGAGGACCGTCGACCTGCCGACTCTACCCACCCAAACAGACCCCATCTCCGGGGCCACCAGTCGTTGCCACTGATCGACCCATCTGAACCATTTCCCGCGCCCCCCGTTAACCAAATTGATTCTATTGCGTTATATACACGGGAGGCCTCATGACCAAGAAAGCCCGCACACGGTTCCGCATCATCAGCCTTATCGCACTGCTCGCGATCGCGACCGGCACGGTGCTTTGGGTCAGTGCCCAGTCCGCCGAGGAAAAGAACGAGAGCGAGGCCGCCGAACAGAATTCGGCCGAGGCCGTCGAGCAGGTGGCCGAGAACGATGCCGAAGCGGAAGCAGAAGAAGACGAAGAGGTTCCAGTGCCGGTTGAGGTGGCCGAAGTCACCACCGGCGCCATCGCCTCCTACATCTCGGCCACAGCAAACCTGGTGGCCGAGGACCAGGTCAAGGTGCTCGCCGAGGCCGAGGGCCGTGTGGAACGGCTGAAGGTTGAGGAAGGCGACCTGGTCACAAAGGGCCAGGTGCTCGCGATTCTGGTGCAGGACGAGGCCAAGATTGCCAAGAGTAAGGTCGAGCTCAAGGCCTCCAACGCCAGCGCAGCGCTCGAGCGTGCCAAGGGCACCAGCGAGCAGGGTCTGATCTCGGCTGAGAGCTATGACCAACTGCAAATGGAGTACGACGTTGCTCGGCAGGAGGTGGCGGAAGCCGAGTGGCGGTTGGCCAAGACCGTGATCCGCGCTCCTTTCTCCGGCCGCATCACCGAGCGGTTCATCACCCTCGGCCAGCACCTTCGCCCGGGGGACGAGCTCTTCACCGTGGCCGACTACGATCCCTTGGTGGCCCGCATCTACCTGCCCGAGCGTGACGTCTTCGAGCTCGAGGAAGGTCGTGAGGTCCGCATCACCCTCGCCGCCAATGCCGAGTTCAGCTTCACCGGCCGCATCCGCCAGATCGCACCTGTGGTGGACACCGCCACCGGAACCGTCAAGGTGACCGTCGAAGCAGTGCAGCCACCGGCCGGGGTGCGACCGGGCGCCTTCGTCAGCATTGGCATCGTTCGCGAGCAGCATCCCACCGCTCTGCTCCTGCCCCGCGAGTCGGTGATCCGCGAGCTGCGCGCCGCCCATGTCTTTGTCACCGAGGACAACGCCGCCGTCAAAAAGGCTGTCGAACTCGGCCTCGAGGAAGGCGACATGGTCGAGGTGCTTTCCGGAGTCGCCGAAGGCGACAAGGTCGTCATCGCCGGACAGGGCGGGTTGGACGATGGGCAGAGGATCAAAATCCTCTGACGAGTTTTGAATTAGGAATTAGGAATTAGGAATTGCGGGCAGTGGTCAGCCACACTCAACTCAAAACTAAAAATTCAAAATTCAAAATTCTTTATCGCGATCCTCACGAGACATTTGGTGCTCCTTCAGAGCTGCGCTTAGGGAGAAGCAATGCGAATTGTTGAATTTTCACTTCGTCGCCGGGTGACGGTTTCCATGGTTGCCGTGGCGCTGCTGTTGTTTGGGACGGTGGCGTTCACCCGCCTGCCCTTGAACCTGATGCCTAACCTGTCCTACCCGAGCCTGACGGTGGAGACTCGTTTGCCGGGTGCGGCTCCGGGTGAGGTGGAGGCTCTGATCACGCGGCCCGTCGAAGAGCTCGTGGGTATCGCCGGCGGGGTGCAGCGGCTGACCTCGGTGTCGCGCCCGGGCATCTCGCAGGTGACTTTGGAATTTGGTTGGGGCCGCGACATGGATTTCGCAGCTCTGGACGTGCGTCAGAAGCTCGATCTGGTAGCTCTGCCGCGCACGGCCGATCGGCCGGTCCTGCTCCGCTTCGACCCGGCCAACGATCCCGTAATCCGACTCTACCTCTCGGGCGGCGACAGCCTCTACCAGCTGCGCTACGTGGCCGAGGAGCTCATCAAGAAAGACCTGGAGTCCACCGAGGGAGTTGCCGCGATCAAGGTGCACGGTGGTTACGAGGAGGAGATTCAGGTTCGCATCGACGAGGGTCGTCTGGCCCTGCTCGGCCTCTCCGTGAATGAGGTCAACAGCCGCTTGCTCGCAGAAAACTTGAATCAGGCCGGCGGCAGTCTCTACGAATCCGAGGCCCGCTACCTGGTGCGCGCCCGCAACGAGTTCCGCGACCTCGACGACATTCGCGAGACCGTGCTGCTCAGTCGAGACGGCCGCCACGTCACGGTCGGCGACGTGGCCGAGGTCGTCCGGACCCACCGGCAGCGTGAGGTGATCACCCGTTTCGACGGCGTCGAGGCGGTCGAGCTGGCAGTGTACAAGGAGGGCGATGCCAACACGGTAAAAGTGGCGCGCTCTGTTCGCACCAGGCTCGAAGCCACTGCCGAGGAGCTGCCCGAGAACGTGGAGATTGCCTCGGGCACCGACCAGAGCCGTTTCATCGAGGCCTCCATCCGCGAGGTTCTCTCCAATGCATTTCTCGGCGGCGTGGTGGCGATGCTGGTGCTGCTGCTCTTCCTCAAGGACCTTCGTACCACCTTGATCATCGGCATCTCAATACCCATCTCGGTGGTGGCCACCTTCTTCCTCATGTACCGCACGGGTACGACCCTCAACATCATGTCCCTGGGAGGTCTGGCCCTGGGCGTTGGCATGCTGGTGGACTCGGCCATCGTGGTGCTCGAGGCCATCGTCAAACGCCGCGAGGCGGGCGATGACGACACCACGGCGGCCCGAGAAGGCGCCTCAGAGGTGGGTCACGCAGTGGTGGCCTCCACTCTCACCACGGTGGCGGTCTTTCTACCGGTAGTCTTTCTCGAGGGCGTGGCGGCCCAGCTCTTCCGTGACCAGGCCTTGACGGTGTCCTTCTCCCTGCTCGCCGCCCTGGCCGTGTCCCTGACCCTGATCCCGATGATGGTAGCCATATCCGGCCGCAAGCCGTCTGGCGATTCTCGCCAGGAGATCCTGACCGGCGGCCGGGTTCGCCACGCTGGACGATTCGCCTTCGTTACCATTCCCTCATTGCTTGTGCGAGCCGTGCGCTGGGTGCTCGGCGGTGTGCTCACGCTACTGGCGCTGTTGACTCGCCCTGTCACCGCTGTCTTCGACCGCGCCATGGCGGCGATCACACACGCCTATCCCCGATTGCTTCAGAGCGCCTTGCGCCACCGCCTCTTGGTGCTCATCGCCGCTGCCGGCGCATTTGCGGGATCCCTCGCACTGGTTCCCGGCCTCGGCGTCGATTTGATCCCACCCTTCTCTCAGGGAGAGTTTTCCTTCAAGGTGCAGCTGCCCGAAGGCACACCCCTGGAGGTCACCGACCGTTTTGTGACTTCGCTCTCCGGGCTGCTCGAAGAGGATGAGACGGTTGAGTCCTTCTCCTCCATCGCCGGCGGCGCCGGCCTGTCGTTGTCGGCCACCGGCACCGAGGGTGAGAACACGGCTCGCATCCAGGTGCGCATGAAACCTGGTGTCAGCCCGCTCCAGGAGGAGGCAGTGATTGCCCGCCTGCGGTCCAGCCTGGCCGAAACGGAGCAGTTGCGCTTTGATTTCGAGCGCGCCACCTTCTTCTCCTTCCGTACGCCGATCGAGGTGGAGGTGTACTCGGACTCCATTGAAGAGCTCCACGAGGCCGCCCGCCAGGTGGCCGAGGCCCTGGCCGACGTTCAGGGTTTGGTGGACCTCCGCTCCTCGGCCGAGATGGGCAACCCCGAGGTGCAGGTGCGCTTCGACCGCGAGCAGTTGGCCCGCCTCGGCCTCGATCTGGCCACGGTCGCCCAGACCGTGCGAACCAAGGTGCAGGGCGAGGTGGCCACCCGCTTCACCGAGGGAGATCGTGAGATCGACATTCGCGTGCGCGCCCTCGAGCAGGGCGACGCCAAGGTGGAGGACATCCATGACCTGATCGTCGGCCACGTCGACGGCCGGCCGATCTACTTGAAATCTGTGGCGCGCATCGACCTCACCGAGGGCCCCACGGAGATCCGCCGGATCGGCCAGAAACGTGCCGCGGTAGTGGGCGGCAATCTTTCGGGCCGCGACATGGGTGCGGTCGCCGAAGACGTGCGCGCCGCGCTCAGGACCCTTGTCCTTCCGGTGAGCGTGACCGCATCTCTGAGCGGCCAGGAGGAGGAGTTGCAGCAATCCTTCCGCTCGCTGGCCCTTGCCATGGGCCTGGCAATCTTCCTGGTCTACCTGGTCATGGCCTCCCAGTTCGAATCCTTCCTGCACCCCTTCGTTATCATCTTCACCCTGCCTCTGGGCGCCATCGGCGTCATTCTGGCGCTGGCGATCACCGGCCACACCATCAACGTGGTCGCGATCATCGGCGCCGTGATGCTGGCAGGCATAGTGGTCAACAACGCCATCGTGCTCATCGACGCGGTGAACCAGCGCCGCCGCGCCGGGGCCCCCTTGGAAGAGGCGCTCACCAACGCCGGTCTGGCCCGGCTGCGGCCGATCTTGATGACCTCTGCCACGACCATTTTCGGTCTCATGCCCATGGCCATAGGGCTGGGCGAGGGTGCCGAGCTGCGCGCACCACTGGCGGTCACCGTGATCGGCGGTCTCGCTGTGGCCACAGCCCTCACATTGATCGTGATCCCGGTGGTCTACTCGTTGCTTGCCGGTGAAAGGATGGCGCACACGGCCGAGTCGCCCCAGGTGCCGGCGGGCGGGCCGATGCGCTTCCTGCACCTGGCCGTGGAGCGGACGCGCACGACCGGCGGCGACGGGTCAACCGCATGAGTATGGACGGACTGCTACGAAGGGCGCCAAATCAACCTGAACGATTCGCTATCGCTATCGCTATCGATTTCGCTATCGATGGGCGATTTTCCCAAACCGACATGGCCTTGAAATCCTGTGGGCGATCGTCTCAGGCGGCGGGCCGAGTCCTGTGGGGCGATGATTTCGTCGATTGCGATTGCGATAGCGATTGCGATACCGAAAGCGAGGGCGTTTCCCATCTGCGAACAGGCCCTCAGGCGATCAGGAGGAAACGATGAACCTACCCACCCTCGCCGTGCGCCGGCCGATCACCACAGCCATGATCCTGGTGAGCGTGCTCCTGGTGGGCGCCATCGCCTTCAATCGCCTGCCCCTGGCCTTCTTGCCCGAGGTGGACGCACCCTTCATGTTCGTTGAGATCCCCTACCCCAACTCCCACCCGGGTCAGATCGAGAAGGAGATCACCAAGCCCGTGGAGGAGATTCTGTCCACTCTTTCGGGAGTCAAAAAGCTCAACTCAACTACCACCGCCGACGGCGCCAGGTTCTTCATGGAATTTACCTGGGGTGGGGAGATCGACGTCATTCGCATGAAAGTCTCCGAGAAGATGGATCAGGTGGAACCTACCCTTCCGCCGGACATCGGCCCGATCCTCATCTACTCCTTCAATACCAACGACATCCCGGTGGTGCAGGGGCGCATCGCCGCCGAGGGCGTGGACCTGTCGCAGAACTACGAACTGCTCGAGGCGCGCATCATCAACCCGTTGCGACGGGTGAACGGGGTTGCCCGCGTGGACCTCAACGGAGTGAAACCTCGTGAGCTCTTCGTGGACCTGATCCTCGACAAGATCAAGGAGCACTCAGTAGACGTCGGTGGCCTCGCACAACTTCTCCAAAGTGTCTCCTCCAATCTCGTGCTCGGCCGCGCGGAGTCCGGCGGGCTGCGCTACACCGTTCGCTCCCTGGGCGCCTTCGAATCCATCGAATCCCTGGCCAACATGGTGATCGACGAGCGCGGCCTGCGCCTCGGTGAGGTGGCCGAGATCACTTACGAGGAGCCGCCGCTGGACTACGGCCGCCACCTGGATGGAAAGTATGCCGTGGCTCTTGACGTGTACAAGGAATCCACCGCCAACACGGTGGAGGTAGTGCGCGAGGTCACCAGGGTGGTCGAGGAGGAAATCAACAACGACCCCCTGCTCAAGGGCATCCAACTGTGGGTGTGGGAGGACCAGGGGGACGCGATCACCTCGGGCATCGACGGCCTCAAGAAGGCCGGCCTCACCGGCGCCCTGCTCGCTACCCTGAGCCTGTACTTCTTCCTGAGGCGAACGGACTCCACCGTGATCGTCGCCATGTCGATCCCCTTTTCCATCATCGCCACCTGTGGAGTGATGTACTTCATGGGTTCAACCCTCAACATCCTCTCCATGATGGGTTTGATGCTTGCAGTCGGCATGCTGGTGGACAACGCTATCGTGGTGTTGGAGTCCGTCGATCGCAGAATGCGCGAGCAAGGCGACCGCCAAAAGGCCGCCATCGAGGGCGCCAGCCAGGTACTGATGGCGGTCACCGCCTCGACCGTCACGACCCTGATCGTCTTCCTTCCCCTGGTGTTGGGCGCCGGCACCGAGCTCACCACCTGGCTGAAGGAGGTGGGTCTGACCATCTCCATCGCCCTGGCGTGCTCGCTCTTCTCCTCGCTGACCCTGATCCCCCTGATGTCGGCCCACTTGCTGAAGGTGAGGGAAAACGGCCGAAACCGCCCTGTCGAGTGGCTCGAAGAGCGCTATGTTCGTCTGCTCGGCTGGACCCTCAAGCACCGGGTCAAGACCTTCGGTCTGCTGGTGGTCGGTCTGATAGTGGGCCTCCTCCCCTTCTTTGCCGGCTGGGTGGACTCGGCCATATTCTCGGGCACCGTCAACTCGCGGCTCTTCCTGGACTACGAGTTCGACGATTTCCACTACAAGTCCCAATCAGAGGAGGTGGTGGAGCAGGTCGAGGCATATCTCGAGGCCAACGCCGAGAAGTTCATGGTTGGAACGGTTTACTCCTACTACACCGAAAACCGGGCCGGAACCGTGATCAGCCTGAGCCGCGAGGACCTCAGCGACGACGAGATGAAGGAGCTGCGGACCGCCATCCGTGACGATCTGCCTGAGATCCCGGGCGCACGCATCCTCTTCGAGCAGGAGGCCGACGAGGGAGGGTCCGCCACCTACTTCGCAGTCAAGCTCTTCGGCCAGGACAGCACGACCCTGTATCGGCTTGCCGACGAAGCAGCGCGCCGCCTCGAAACCATGGACGGCGTAGAGGACGTATCAAGACCGCGCTCCACGGGCCGCCGCGAGATCCAGGTGAGCCTCGACCGCGCCCGCGCC
>JAOZUP010000378.1 GCA_029938595.1 Thermoanaerobaculales bacterium
CGCCGTACGTCTTCCAGGTGTCGACCCCCGTGTAACCGAGCAGCTGGTAGACGCGCCCGCCATGGCTGATGAACCTCACGTATCCCTCTGCCTCGCGGACGCCGGTCTGGGTATCGAACGAGCGAAACGCAAAGGTGTTGTGACCCCTGTTGGGTCCCTTCTCGATGCCCTGCTGGGCAAAGAAGGCGTCGAAGGCAGCCCGCGGCGATGCCTCGTCCGACAGCGTCAACACCAAAGCCGCGTCCCGGTTCTCGTTCAAAGCTCCCACCGCCTGACGTTGGTTGATGATCCGCCACTGGTCGGGAAAATCGATCTTGAAGGCGAGCACCGGGTGGTAGTAGGTGCGGCCGATCGTGTAGCCCTGGCGAGGGTCGTCGGCAAAGACGAGACCCTGGAGGCGGTGCAGGTACGAGGTGCGCCCAACGACTCCCTCGCGTTCGTCCGCGGGCAACTGGCCGATAGCGGCCTCCATGCGCTCGACCCGGTTGCCGGGGTCGGGATGGGTAGATAGCCACTGGGGCGTCGCCCGCAGGCTTTTGGATTGGCTCACCCGGTCGAGGGTGCTGAAGACCTTGGGCATTTCATGGGGATCGTAGCCGGCACGGACCATATAGCGTAGCCCGAGCTCGTCCGACTGGTTCTCGGCGGTGCGTCCGAACTTGAGGAAGAGAATGCCGAGACCCTGGCCCGCGAGTCCCGCGTATTGGCGAAACTCCTCGCTGGCAATAGCGGCGACACCGAGGCCGAGCTGCGCGAGCTGGGCGCGGCTCATCTGCTCCACAGAGTGGCGAGCCGTGACGTGCCCAATCTCGTGACCGAGGACCGAGGCCAACTCGGCCTCCGAGTTGAAGTGGGCGAGGATGCCGCGGTTGACGTAGATGAAGCCGCCGGGCAGAGCCATGGCATTGACAACCGGGTCGTCGAGCACGGTGAACGTCCAGTCCAGGTTGGGTCGCTCCGAAACTGCCGCCATCTTCTCCCCGAGCTGCTGGATATAGGCCTGCCACTCGGCGTTGTCGTAGGCGCCGTAGGTAGTGAGGACCTCGGGATGGGTCTGCCTGCCGATCTGGATCTCCTGCGATTCCGACATCAGGGTCAGCTGACGCTGACCGGTGGCCGGGTTCATCGTGCACGCGGCGATGAGGAGCAGATAGAGACCGGGCCAGCGCGTCCATCTCATACGTTGCTGCCTGGTGATGGTCATTTCAGATATCCCTTCGTTCGGAACCACATTTCGATCAGGTACGTAGTTTCGAGGTGATTGTAGCGAAGTTCTCGCACCCGTCCGCCCGTCCAGTTCCTGAGGTCCTGGGGAGCCGCTCACCCGCACACTTTGCCCGCAGATGACGCAGATTGACGCAGATCCAAACGAAGAAAACCATCTGCGTGTATCTGCGTGATCTGCGGGAGAGCATTTTGGACTTCTTTGGGCGGGAAGACGTATCTCTTGGTGGCATCCAGCATCCAGCATCCAGCATCCAGCGACCGGGCGTCATCAATCCACGAGAAAAAACAGGGGCCCGAAGGCCCCTGTCGTGTACTGAATGCTTGTGGCTACTTTTCGTTGCCCTGGTCGATGGCCGGCTGTACGCTGCTGTTCCAGATGTCGCGATGGATGACCCATCCGCCTTCTGACTTGGACCAGATCTCGATGTACTTTCCGCGATCCACGAGCGAGCCGTCTTCACCCCTCGTGCGGTAGCGACCGGCCTTGTAGCCGAGGTTCCCTACGACCTCGATCTCGAGATCCTCGACCTCTATGGCGAGGCCCGCGACGAACATCTCCTGAATTGAGGCGCGGATGGCGTCTCGTCCGAAGATCGCCGGCGCGTCGGGCGGCAAGAGGACCGCGTCCTTCGCATAGAAGGCGGTCATCGCATCGATGTCCTTTGCAGCGAAGGCCTCCATCCACTTGGCGGCGCCGGACTCGAGGGCACGCTTGTCCGCAGCGTGCTGATCGGCAGCCTGGGTCTCGAAGCTGACCAGAGAGCCCTTGGGGACGCTGATCTCTGCACCTGAGGTGTCGATTCCCCCGGTGGCCGCGACCGCGGTGGCGTTGACCGGTACCATCGTGTCACCGATCTTGATGGCGGTGGCCTGGATCTCGAAGGCGTCGCCTCCACCGTCGGTCCAATAGCTGGTGGGCACGAGTCGGAACTGCACCTCGCTGCCGGCGGGGGCGATGACGGTGTCACCCGACATCAGATCCTGGTCGAGGCGACCGGTCACCATCTGGCCCGCGCTGTGGGTTTCCGAATCGACCGTGCTGTCAAAGCGGACCTGCAGGGGCGCGGCGGTCTGGATGAGCATCGCATCCTGTGCCGAGGGAGCGGTCTGGGGATCGGTGGATCGGACATTGGGCTGGTTCTGGTGGATCCTCTCGGACGGCTGCGTGAATTGGGGAGTGAGGGTCTGCGGTGTGAGCTGCGCCGGATCACCGCAGTCGCTGAGTGTCCAGCCACCCCGCACCGTGGTGTTGTCGCAGTAGTAGCTGCCCACGGCGTTGAAGTTGTTGAGATAGGACAGGATGCTGCCGCAGGTCTCGGACCCGCGTGCGATCACCATGCACCCGCCGGCAAATCGATAGTTGTTGAAGCAGCAATTCTCGTCCGCCTGTACCTCGGAAGGCGCGGCGAGAACCACCGCGATGGCGGTGACCAGAAGCAGTGTTTTCAGGCTCGGTTGGCTTTTCATATTGATTTCCCCCCCCGACCGTTCACGGTCGGCGCGGCCATTATATAGAATTGACACGGGATATCACCTTATTGACATATATTTGACAATCAATCGTCTGACTGGCAGACACACAAGTGTTGAGTTTTGAGTTATCCCATCCCACCCTTCGTTCTGGGGAGGGAGTCGGCACTCAAAACTTAAAACTAAAAACTAAAAACTGATGTGGGTTAGGTTCGCAACCTCGCCACGACCCTCTTCAGCACAAGAACCAGCAGATAGACCGCACCCGCGATGACGATGGTGGTGGCCCCCGCCGGTAGATCAGGAGAGTAGCTGACGGCGAGGCCGGCGGTTGTGAACGTGACGGCGAGGACCGAAGCGAGGGCCATCATGCCGCGCAAGGTGGCGGTGAACTGACCGGCGATCGCGGCCGGCAGGGTGAGCAACGCGATCACCAGTACGATCCCGACCACGCTCACCAGAAGCACCACGGTGAGGGCGGTGAGGACCAGCAGGACGAGGACGTAGGCCTCGACGTTGAGGCCGCGAAGGCGCGCAAACTCCTCGTCGAAGCAGACGGCCTCGAGCTGAGGGTAGAGACCGAGGGCGAGTAGCAGAACCACCGCGTCGAGCGCCACCATCGCCCAAAGATCGCCACCTCCGATCAGCAGGATGTTGCCGAAGAGGTAGCTCATGAGATCCTCGTGGTAGCCCGGGGTGACGGCGATGAAGAGGATCCCGACCGCCATACCGATGGCCCACACCGCCCCGATGATGGTGTCCTCCCGCTCACGAACGCGGAGACTCACGATGCCGATGACGAGGGCTGCCGCAACCGCCGCCACCACAGCGCCCTGAACAGGCGTGACCGGCCATCCGTGAACAACCTTCAGCCACCGCGCGATTCCCAGGCCTGCGAGGACGCAGTGGGCGATGGCGCCGGCGATGTAGGTGATGCGCCGCACCACCACATAGGATCCGACCACCCCACAAGCAATCCCGGCCAGGGCCCCCGCCACCAGCGCGTGCTGGAGGAACTCGAATTGGAGAACGGCGTTGATGAACTCCATCAGTGATCCACTCGATGGTCGTGTCGCACCATGCGCACCTCGCCGCCGTAAATCTCGGAGATCGCGCGGCCGTCGAGAGCGCTTGTGGGGTGGATGTCGACGTGTCCGTGGACACAGATTACCGTCCGTACGAAGCCTGCCACAAAACCAAGATCGTGGGTCACGAGGACGATGGTCATGTGACGGTTGAGCTCCTGCAGCAGCTCGAAGAAGTCCTGCTCCACCTTTTGATCGAGACCGGCGGCGGGCTCGTCTAAGAGCAGCAGATCGGGGTCGGTGACGAGGGCGCGGGCGAGCAGGACGCGCTGTCTCTGCCCACCTGAGAGGTCTGAGAAAGGTCGCCCTCCGAGATCTTCGAGATCCACCTTGGCGAGGGC
>JAOZUP010000050.1:0-13248 GCA_029938595.1 Thermoanaerobaculales bacterium
CCCACCCGCCCTCGGAAAGCCACGACGGGCTGCGCCCGGCGAGGCTTTCCGAGAGGTAGGAGTGATAAATGGCATTCGAGGCTGATTGTGATGGGTCGACGGTGCTGGAGGCGCTGCGTATGGCGACCACAGTTGGGCCCGTCTGGGTGCGCTTGTCACGGCGCAGCCCGAAAGGCGAAGCCGGATGGACGGCATTCCGAATTCCGAATTCCGAATTCCGAATTCGATCCGTGCCTGATCTCAACTGACGCGCGATTGTCACCACGTCGCGCAGCGATGTGGTGAGAAGCGTGCGTCAGTTGAGGTAATACTGCTGAAGCATGTCGAGAAGGACCAACTCGCGCTCGTCAGGCTGGATCGAGGCGTCCTCCTCGATCTGGGCACGGAAGCCGGCGATGATTCGGGGGTCGACCATCTGCAGCACGTCCTCGGGCCGAGCCACGCCTCCCTGTCGACGAAGGGCGGTCGCGGTGCTCGACGAGAGGCCGTCGGCATTGACGAACCATGCCCGTTCGACGCGACCGGGCTCGATTTTCGCGCCGGTGAGGTTGGCGCCGGTGAGGTTGACGTCGTTCATGCTCTGCACGCGGGTGAAGTCCGAGGCCACCGCCGAGGCCAGGGTGAAGTCGGCGCCGTCGAAATGAGCTTCAGGAAAGCTCGAGTCGAAGAGATTCGCCTGGGCGAGCTCGGCGTCGGTGAAGTTGGCGAGGCGGAGGCTCTCGAGGCGGGTCAACGACACATCGACCATGATCGCTTCCGAGAAGTCGGGCGCCTCGCCGTGGATCCTCGTAAGGATGGCGCTGGAGAGGATCGCCTGGCTGAACGACGCTCTGGTGACATCGGCATCTGTGAGATCCGCTCTGGGCATCTCGGCGAGCAAGAACCTCGCGTCCGCCAGGTTGCAGCCGGAGAAGTTCGTCCCGGTCAGTTCGGCCCCCGAGAAGTCGACCGACCGGAGATCGAGCCCGGAGAGGTTCTTCTGCGAAAGGTTGAAGGTCAAAAATGGCGAGTTTCTTCGCAGGGCGTTGAACTGAATGACGTCCTCGTTCCTGAGCAGAGTCATGGCATAGGCCATATGGTGGGCATAGAGCTTCGGCATGTACCGGGTCGCAAGATAATGGCTGACCTCGAGCGGGATGCCGTCCTCCATGGCCGACCTGGCCGTGGCGAGTTCCTCCTCCAGGAGAGCCGCAATTTCCTCGAGCTGGCGATTGTGAAGGCTTCGCTTCCAATGCGAAACGTGCATCAGACCGTTGATCTGGTTGTAGGCCATCGATCCCACAACGGTCGCCGCGATTCCGAGGATGAATCCGAATACGATCCCTTCCCACCGCGAGAATCGTTCGCTGAAATTCATCGCCGCCCTCCTCGGATCGATGGTATCAGGCTGCCAATCGTTAGAACGTTGAAACGTTTAACATTGCACCCAGCCACCGGCAGACGGGGCGTTTGGCGCTATCCGGCTTCGCCGCTTTGCGGCTACGCCGTGATTATCCGGCGCCGCCCAGTGGGCGGAGCCGAATAAAAAACCGGGCCTGGCGGCCCGGAAAGACAAAGGGAATTGTACTGGCCACGGGAAGCCGGAGCTTCCAGCGACGTTGAAAATACTATTGCCCGTCGCCGCACGAACTGAACGCCGGTTGCGAGAGCTCGGCGCCGACGGAGCGAGGGTGAGCGTATCGTGGCCGGAACCGTGAATCAACCTTTTTGTTTCCCGTGAGCGGCGAGGTGGGCCTCGAGATACACGTAGTCAGGTGTCAATCGGCCGCGATGGACGATCACTGCACCGAGCAGCTCTGGGGGCAGATCAAGATCGTCGAACCCGACGTGGTAGTCGGCCCGAGCGAGGGCGGGCAGAAAGCTGGCGAGCGCTTCCGAGAACTCCTCCGATGCCTCGCGGGGCAGCTCTGCCGGCAGGATGTCGACGGCCAGCACCACCGGACCGTTCCCTTCGAAACCGGTTTCGATGGTGCCGGTCTGCGGCTGATACACATAGACGGGGTCGGACGGGTCGGTGCACTTGAGAGTGCACTCGATGGCGCCCTCGACGTCGCAGCCGAGATCTCCGATCAGCCTCAGGCGGGGAGAAGCATCGTCCGACCACAACGCCCGCAGCTGCTCCCTGGTCACGAGCCGAGGGTAGCGTTCGTCCCAGTAGGTGCAGTTCATGAGCACGGTCAGGTCGGGGAGATACTGCTCGAAGGATGGCACGTATCCTTCGGGATGGTCGTAGTAATCCTGGAGATCGAAGGTGTCTCCCGGTGCTTTGGGCTCGACGATGTGCTCTTCACGGAAGGTGGTCCGGTAGATGCAGCGCGGCGAGGGATCTTTGAGGATCGATCCGAGATCGCCGGGGGCGATGTCACGGGTCGGCAGCTCGGCCAGGATCTCGTGCACCCCGCTCGCTACATTTCCGTAACCGGCGATGCCGAAGGTCATGGGAAGCAGCGCGGCCGGCAAACCCTCCGAGGCGATCCGCTCGCCGGCACCACGGATGGCGAGCTTGGCCTCGTGCAGGCTTGGATAAGCCTGAGCCGGTTCGATTTCGGCCAGAGGGGTGGAGTATCCCTCGGATTTCAGACGGCGGCCCAACGCCCACAGGGTGTCGATCATCCCGGCGAGGCCCGCAAAGCGGCCGAAGAAAATGAGCCTTTGCCCGGACTCGTCGCGGATTTTTTCGTAGTCGATGAGAGTGCACCCGAGATCCAGCATGCGTTGCAGCATCGGCATGTTGTAGGGCTGGCCCTTGATAACGTGTGAGAAAAAGGCGTAGGCCGTGTCGGGCAGGAGGAGTTCCGGGGGGACCTCCTTGACCCCGAGAACAACCGTCGAGGCGGAAAGGTCTTCGGACATCGTAGCGCCCGCACGGACATACTCATTGTCGGGGAAAACTCGTCGCCCAGAGGGCTGCACCAGAATTTCGAGACCGGTCTGAGTCACCAATCTCCGTGCGAGGTCAGGGGTCACCGGCGTTCGCCTTTCCCACGAACTCTTGGTCTCGCGCCGTACTGCTACGCATCCCGCCATCTGACACCTCCGGTGGGGGGGAGGTTACCTCTGAACGGGGTGTGGGACAAGGTGCGGGAGATCGGAATCCCTGCCGGAGTCCACGTCCGATCGCTCCATCGGTATCGCTATCGCAATCGGTATCGGTATCGAAACCTCAGCTCGGTGGCGTCCATCTCGATAGCGATCCCGATAGCGATTGCGATTGTTGCCCCATTCGTGACCCCACGGTTTCCCTGGTGGTGATCCGGGCGGGTGGGCGGCATTCCGAATTCCGAATTCTGAATTCCGAATTCACCCTGTGTACTCTCGACAATTCACTACTAAACCAGTAGGGTGCTGCCCATGAAGAAAATCATCGTTGCATTGATGTGTGTGGGCGTCCTCGTTGGCTGCAAATCGTCGGTAGTGACTCCGGAAGGAACCGATGTCAGCTACCGAAAGGGCGAGGGTGTCCTGCGAGCGAACCTTGAAGGGACGATGCCCGAGGTGACGAGCGCCACGCTCGCCACCCTCGAGGATCTCGAGCTGGTCGGCATTGACAGCACAGTCGACAAGCTCCAGGGTAAGATCACCGCGCGGATGGCGGTCGGCACCAAGGTCACCATCAATCTCAAGGGAGTCGGTACCGACAGCACCTCGATTAAGATCAAGGTCGGCACGCTCGGCGACCGGTCGATCTCGATGCAGATATTCAGGAATATCGAGAAAAGAATCAAAGGAAATTAGGAATTAGGAATTAGGAATTAGGAATGCCGCTCATCCACGCGGCTGACGATTAACCGGGGGGATGGGCGGGTCGGAATTCCTAATTCCTAACTCCTAATTCGTACCTGGGTTTCGCCACGAAAAACCCGGCCGTTCGGCCGGGTTTTCTCGTTTCAGTGGGTTGGCGATTATGCCATCTCGAGCAGGTACGCGAAGCCCATCCCGCCGCCGATGCACATGGTGACGATGCCCAGCTTGGCGTTGCGACGTTGGAGCTCGCCGAGGATCTTCACGGTCAGCACGGCGCCGGTGGCGCCCAGGGGGTGGCCGGTGGCGATGGCGCCGCCGTTGACGTTTGTCTTCTCGGGGTCGAGCCCGAGCTCGTTGACGCAGTAGACCGACTGGCTGGCAAAGGCCTCGTTGATCTCGATGAGGTCGATGTCGTCGAGCGTCAGCCCGGCCCTGTCGAGCAGCTTTGGAACCGCCACGGTGGGGCCGATTCCCATGATGTCCGGGTCGACGCCGGCGACCGCCCAGTGGCGGACGTATGCGATCGGCTCGAGGCCCATTTCCTTGGCGGTGTCGTCGCCCATGATCACGACCGCGGCGGCGCCGTCGTTGATCTGCGAGGCGTTTCCGGCGGTGACAGTTCCCTTCGGATCGAAGACGGGCTTGAGCCTGGCCAGACCCTCGACGGTCGAGTCGGCGCGCGGCCCCTCGTCGGTGTCGAAGACGAACTCGCGCCAGCTCCCGTTCTCGCGCACGCGCACATCAAGGGGCACGATCTCGTCTGCGAACTTGCCGGATTCGAGAGCCGCCGAAGCTTTCATGTTCGACTGGTAGGCGAACTCGTCCTGCATCTCGCGGGTGATACCGAAGCGCCTGGCCACGACCTCGGCCGTGGTGCCCATGGCCGCGTAGGCGTTTGGCATGGTGTCCATCAGCCCGGGATAGGCGATCGGCTTGTTGCCGCCCATGGCCACCATCGACATCGACTCGACGCCGCCGGCGATGATGATGTCACCGTTGCCGGCGCGAATGGTGTCGGACGCAAGGGCGATGGTCTGTGATCCCGAGCAGCAGAAACGGTTGACGGTCATTGCCGGCACCGAGGTGGGGAAGCCGGCGGCGAAGCCGACGAGGCGTGCCACGTTCATGCCCTGTTCACCTTCCGGCATGGCGCATCCCAGGACGATGTCGTCCACCATTTTCTTTTCGAGCCCTGGTGTGCGCTCGACAAGGCCCTCGATCATCTTCGATGCAAAATATTCGGGCCGGGTGTCGCGCAGGCTGCCCTTCTTGGCCCGGCCGATGGCCGTGCGGGCGCGGGAAACGATGACTGCTTCTCTCATGATCATTACCCCCTTCAGTTCCGCAGCGGCTTGTTGTTGACCAGCATGTAGGAGATGCGGTCCTGGGTCTTGGGCTCGCCGCACAGCGAGAGGAAGGCCTCGCGCTCGAGGTCGAGAATGGTCTGCTCATCCACCGGGTCATTGATGGTGGTGTCGCCGCCGGTGAGGATGCGGCCGAGGTGTTGTGCGATCTTCTCGTCGTGGGACGAGATCCAGTGGGTCAGCTTCATGTTGTGGAGCATCATCTCGAGAGTCGCTAGTCCCTCCTTGCCTGGGAGGTTGAGCTTCTTGGGTAGCGGCGGTGTGTAACCCTCCTCGGCCATGGCGATGGCCATTCGTTTTGCCGTCCACAGCTGCTGGTCGCGGTTGATCTCCACTTTGTCCGACAGACGCAGGAACTTGCGGTCCCGTGCCTCCTCGCCACTGGTTGCCACCTTGGCCATGCCGATGTTTTCGAAGGCGATGCGAATGAACGGAAGATTGGACAGCACCGGTTCGTCGATGCCTTCAAGCACGCGTTCAAGCATGGCCCAACAGCCGCCCCCGGCCGGGATGACGCCGACGCCCACCTCCACCAGGCCCATGTAGGTCTCGGCTGCCGCGCAGACGCGGTCGCCCCCCATGGTGATCTCGCAGCCGCCGCCGAAGGTGAAGCCGAAGGGCGCGGTCACCACCGGAATCTGCGCCTTGAGGAGATTCCTGGTCATGTTCTGGAATTGGCGGATCATCTCGTCGATCGCCCCCCACTGGTTGGCGTGGATGCCCTCAAGGATCCCCAGCAGGTTGGCGCCGACCGAGAAGTTCTCGCCCTGGTGGTGGATCACGAGGCCGCGGAAGTCGCGTTCCGCTATCTCGAGACCCTTGGTCATGACCTCCATGATCTTGTCGTCGATGGGGTTCATGCGGGGCTGCAGAGCCGAGTGAAACTCCACGCAAGCAATGCCGTCACCGATGTCGACCAGTGACGCGCTCTTGTTGCCGAAGACGATCTTCTTCTTGTCGAGTTTGATCTCGTCGAAGAAGAGGAAGGTTTCGGGTCGTGGCTCTTCGAGGTAGGTCTTGGTTGCCGGATCGTAATACTTGCGCCCTTCGGCCGACTCGGTGTAGAAGGTCTCGTGGCCGGCGGCCAGCATTTCGGTGACCCACGGCGCCGGTTTGACACCGTCCGATTCCATTTTCTCGACGACCTTGGCAACTCCGAGAACGTCCCACGTCTCGAAGGGCCCGAGGTCCCAGTTGTAGCCCCAGCGCAGGGCGTTGTCGATGTCAACGATGGAGTCGGAGATCTCGCCGAAACGGACCGAGCTGTAGGCCAGGGTGTCGCGCAACAGCCGCCACGCGAAGGCGCCGGCCCGGTCGTCGGCAAACACCAGGTCGCGGAGCCGCTCTTTGACGTCGTGGGTCTTCTTGGCCTTTTTGAGCGACGGGATGTCCGGCCGCTCCTTGGGGCGGTACTCGCCGGTCTTCCAGTCGATGACCAGCTTGGTTTTGGACCCGTCTGCTTCCTTCTGAATGCGGTAGAAGCCGCCCTTGTCCCTGGTCTTGCGGCCCAGAGAGCCGGCCTCGATCATCTTGGAGATGAATTCGGGTACCTGGAAGACCTCACGCTGTTCGTCATCTTTGCAGCCCTCGTAGATGGTGTTGGTGACGTGTGCGAGCACGTCGATGCCGACCAAGTCGACAGTGCCGAAGGAGGCGCTGCTTGGGTGGCCCATGGCGGGGCCGGTGATGGCGTCCACCTCGTCCACCTGGTAATCCATTTCCGTCATGGCGTTGAAGGTGGCGGCGATGCCGAAGGTGCCAATCCGGTTGCCGATGAAGTTTGGTGTGTCCTTGCCGAAGACGATGCCTTTGCCGAGACGGAAACGCCCAAAGTTGGTGAAGAACTCGAGAATCTCCGGTTTGGTTTCCTCACCGGCAACCAGTTCGAGAAGCCGCATGTATCGCACGGGGTTGAAAAAGTGGGTGACCAGGAAGTGCTGCCTGAAATCTTCGGACCGGCCCTCGGTCATGCCCGCGATCGACAGCCCCGAGGTGTTCGAGGAGATGATGCTCCCCGGCTTGCGGACCTCGTCGACCCGAGCGAAGATCTGCTGCTTGATGTCGAGGCGCTCGACGACGACCTCGACGATCCAGTCGCAGTCGGCGAGCTTGTCCCAGTCGTCCTCGAAGTTGCCGATCTCGATCAGCGGTAGGAAGCGCTTCGAATACAGCGCCGCCGGTTTCGACTTCTTGATGCCTTCGAGCCCGGCCGCCGAGAACTTGTTGCGGAAGCGCGGGTCGTCCTTGGTGAGACCCTTCTTCTCGTCTTCTGCGGTGAGCTCGGGCGGCACGATATCCAGCAGAAGCACAGGTATGCCAGCGTTTGCCAGGTGGGCGGCGATGCCGGAGCCCATCACCCCGGCGCCGAGTACCGCGGCCTTTCGAATTTCAGTGCCCATGAATCAACCTCCTGTTTCGTCCACCCAAGATGAGTGGTTCTGCCGGATGAGATGTGCCAAACATCCTGATGCTCTGGCGTTTGCGACAAGCGGAGGCATACCTTTGGTATGTCGAGCATTGACGCAAGCGCCTAGAGCGCAGGAGATTGGCGCAGAACGCCGGCGAGATTCACTCATCTTGGGTTCCAATTTACGAAGCCGTTCCCCGGGTTCTCGGGGGCCGTGAAGCGATATGGTGAATGAACACTCATTCATTCTGCACAATTCGCCGCAGGTTGGCAAGTTTTTCATTCGCTGATCGACGAATTGCTGGGATCGAAGCCGAAGTCTTCGCGAGAAACAAAGAGAATTGGGGGTTTTAGCAGTCGGAGGAGGGCATCGAACGGCGAAGCGGGGAGATGCCGAGGTGCGGCATACCCCGTCTTCGTCCGAGACCTTTTTGTGATACGGTGCGCCTATGTGGTTGAAGTGGCTCCTCCGTACGTTTCCCGTCGCTGCCCTGTGTTTTCCGGTGCTGGCGTTCGCGCAGGGCATGACGCCGGAAGACGGCGGCTACAAGCTGGGCGTTGGAGACGTCATCGAGGTCGAGGCGTATCAGGAAGACGAGATTTCCGGCAGGTTCACGGTCAATGCAATGGGAGCCGTCACGTACCCACTGCTCGGTTCGGTGGCGGTGGCGGGAAAAACGCCGGCCGAGGTTGCCGACCTCTTGGAATCGCTGCTCGAAAAGGACTACTACGTCGACGTCCAGCTGAAGGTCGACGTCGCCGTGTTTGCGTCGCAGCCGGTGACGTTGCTCGGCGAGGTGCAGAATCCCGGCACCTATTACCTCGAGGGCCGTATGACCCTGACCGAGCTCCTCGCTAAGGCCGGTGGATTGAGACCTTCTGCGGGACCGGTGCTCGAGCTGCGGCGGACCGCACGTGTGGAGGGTGAGGGCGCGCCGCCTCCCATGGACTTCCCGACAGCCAAGCTCCTCACGGGCGAGGTCGGTCGGGATATCGTCCTCCAGGCCGGCGACGTCCTCTTCGTGTCGGCCAAGAAGATCTTCTTCATCTCGGGTGAGGTGGCCCGTCCGGGTCAGTACGAGATTTCTCTCGGTTTGACTCTCATGCAGGCGATATCGCAGGCCGGCGGGGTCGGCAAATTCGCCTCGCAGTCAATCGAGATTCACCGCGATGTCGGAGGAGAGAAACAGATCCTCAGCTTCGATCTGTCCCAGATCCGAAAGGGTCGTTCGGCCGATCCGGCAATCCTCTCGGGAGACGTGATATTCGCCAAGAGAAGGTTCTTCTAGCCCGCATTTCTCACCGCCCCCCATTTTTTCGTTTTCGGCAACCGGTACTGCCGGACCTGGGGGGCGGAAAGAAATGCGGGCTGTTTTTGGATGGTTTAACACGCGCCGCTTGGGTCAATGCGGCTCCCCTTGGTGAAGAGGGTAGACCTTTCACAGTCCTCAACTCATTTTCCTCCTGCCTATTCGGCGGGACGGGGTAGACTGAGCGGCATAATGCGGAGGTGTTTATGAGCTATGAAAATTTGCTGATCGAAAACCGCAATGGGGTGCTCTGGGTGACCGTTAATCGGCCCGACAAACTGAATGCGCTGAATCGTCGAACATTGGGCGAACTCGACCATTTCATCACTTCGGCCGGCGAGGATGAGACGGTTTTTGCGGTTGTAGTCACAGGCGCCGGGGAGAAGGCGTTCGTAGCGGGTGCGGACATCGGCGAGCTCAGCACGTTGGACCCGGTGGAGGCAAAAGCGTTCTCCCTTCGAGGGCAGGCGGTCTTTGATCGCTTCGAGCGCCTGGCCAAACCGGTGGTGGCGGCGGTCAACGGGTTCGCCCTTGGGGGAGGGTGCGAACTTGCGATGGCGTGCCATCTTCGGGTCGCCGCGCGCAACGCTGTCTTCGGCCAACCAGAGGTCAAGCTGGGACTTATTCCGGGATATGCAGGTACACAGCGATTGCCGCGGTTGGTGGGAAAGGGGCGCGGTCTGGAAATTCTCTTGACCGGGCGCAATGTAAGTGCGGAAGAAGCGGAACGCATCGGGCTGGTCAACTCAGTCTGCGACCAGCCCGAGCTCGTCGCGACCGTGGACAAACTGCTGGGAAAGATTCTTGCAAATGGACCGCTCGCAGTGAGCCACTGTATCGAGGCGGTGAATCACGGGCTCGACCTCCCGTTCGAGGATGCCTGTCTTCTCGAGGCAACACTCTTCGGAATCGGAGCGGCGAGCGAGCAGATGAGCGAAGGAACATCGGCCTTTCTCGAGAAACGTAAGCCGGTATTTCGGTCCTGACCGGGGTGGCGGAGTAGCTTCAACCCCGTTGTCTCGGTGTTCCTTGTTCGAGATGGCGAGGCTGCGTAGTATCCTTAGTAATGGAAAAAAACTCGCCCTTTTCACCGGGGTGGGTAATGAGCGCGGTGAAGGGTATTGATGGGTGCTGGGATAATGGGTTTTTTGAGAATCGCGGGACGCGCGCGTTACGGCCGTTCCTCGCAACGGCCAAGACTCCGCTTTGCCGGTGAGCGGCCTGTGGTCTGCGATCTCCAATTTTTTCATCATGAGGCTCGCAGGGTTTGGCGGCCTCGAAACGTGGACCGGGGCTGAGGAGGAGATCGGTGGACGAGGAAAACACGCCGATGCGCCCGATCAAGGTTGTCGACCGTCGTAAATTCACGGCTGAGGGCGACCCGCGTGAGGATCCCGGCGTATCCCGCCAGACGGTCGACGAGACGCATCCCGCCGATCTCGGGGAGAATACCCCTGAAATACAGGCTACGGACCCGGCCCGCGGAAAGGAATCTCCACCGCCGCCATCCGACCACGAGACCTCGCCTTTGTTCCTGGAACTGATCACCATGCTGGCTCGGCAATCGGAGCTGATGCTGGTGGGAGCGGAGGGTCTGCCGGCACAACCCGCGGAGGCGAAACGACTGATCGACTACCTCGGCGTGCTTGAAGAGAAGACCAAGGGGAATCTTTCGGCGGAAGAAGCCCGAGTCCTCACCGAGGTCGTTTTCCAACTTCGATCAGGGTTTCTGCAGAGATCGTGACGATGCGGCGGTATCTCCCTGCGCTCATCATGGCAGCTGTGGCGTCGACCATTGCGCACGCAAATTTGCTGGACACGTGGCAGGAAATCCAAGCGAGTCTTGCTGCGGGGGATATTTCGTCGACGGAGCGGGCCGTCAGGACGCTCGAGGAACAGGCTGCCGAACTCGAGATCCGGCAGATGACCGCCTTTGCCGGAGCGCTGATTGCCTGGGCCGAGGCGAACCCCGGAGCCGGGGGCCAGGCAGCCGTTCGGTCTGCGAAGCGGTTGGATCCCCAGTACCCACCGATCTACTTTCTCGAAGCGAAATGGAGCCGGGAGCGTGGGTCCTGGACACCTGCGGTTAGTAATTACCTAAGGGGCTGGATGTCCCTTTTCAAGTACGAGCCGTCTCGTCGTGCTGTTGGTGTCTGGTTGACGCTCTGGTTCGTACTCTCGTTGGCGCTCGCCCTGCTCGCGATGATGGTCGTGGTGATCCTCCGCTGTATACGTGCACTAGTTTTCGATCTGCGACAGCTCGGCGGCAGATTGTTCCGTCCTGCCAATGCATGGGTGCTCGCCATCGTTGTTCTCCTGTTGCCGTTGTTCGCGGGTCTTGGGCCGTTTTGGTTGGTTGTGTATTTGTTTGTTTTGAGCTGGGCCTACCTTAGCCGGCCCCTGAGGATTTGGGCGTTCGCAGCATGCTTGGTGTTGGCTCTGGTGGCTCCAACGCTTGCGTGGGTGCAGGCGAACGAGCTCCAACAACCGCAGCTCACGACTCGCGTAGGCGCAATTTTGGATGAACGTCAAGCGGATTTCTCGATCTTGCGAGAGTTCTCGGCTCTCGAAGGGGACCTCGAGAGCCACGCGCCGTACCACCTGATCCTGGGCGAGCTTTTTCGAATGCACGGTGAGCCGGTGCTTGCCAAGGTGGAGTTTCAAAAGGCGATTCTCCTGGATGGGGACTGGGCCCGGCCGCTGATCTTTGCTGGCAATCTGGAAATGGAGGAGGGTAAGACCAAGCGGGCGATCCAGCTTTTCAACCAGGCGCTCGAGAAGGAAGAGAATGCGTTCGCCTACAACAACCTGTCATTGGCGTTCGATCTCAACCGGCAGTTTCAGGAGGGTGACGCCGCCCGAGCAAAAGCGCGCGAGATCGGTGGCCGGGAAGCGGCGGCAAAAGGCCTCCGGGGGCTGGATCCCAGGATCAGATACCCGCGGCTCGGCAGTGAGGACGTGGAGCAGCTGTATGCCGAAATGACTCCGGACCAGAGGCTGACCGCAGGGCGGCCCCGGTTTTCCCTGACTCCGATCAAGCAGTTGGCGTCGCCTATTTCTCTGGTATTCGCCGTTGGCGGGTTCTTTGGGCTGGTGATTCTGTTGTATCGCCTGCGGGCATTCCCGCCGGCTCGGGAGTGCACGAAGTGCGGCAAATTATACCGACTCGAGTCGGGTTTTGGCGAGAGCACTGTCCACTGCTCTCAGTGTGTCTCCGTCTTTCAGAAGCGGGACGTCGTTTCTATCGAGCAGCAGACGGCCAAGCTGAAGGAGATCAAGACATGGGAGCGGTGGACCACACTGGTCCGTCGGGTCTGTGGTTTCCTGGTTCCAGGCAGCAGCGATATGTTGGAGGGCCGGGTCCTCCGAGGCATGATCGTCGGGTTCTTGGCGGCCTTCTTCCTGACTGGAGCCCTGATCTGGGTGCCGATATTCCTTCCACGGGTCGAGCCATTGGCTGTGTCGCGGAGCCTCGAAATCGTTCTGCTGGCACTATACGGGCTGCTGTTGTTGCGGTCGGGCATCTCTGCCTGGAACCGGAGGTAACGGCATGGCACTGGAAGGCACTCTCCGGGACTTCTCATTCGCAGATATTCTGCAGCTGATCTCACTGCAGCGAAAGACGGGGGTCCTAACCCTTCGATCGGACGAGAATCTGGTGACAGTGTCATTCGAGGAGGGGTGCATCGTCGGAGCCACCACCCTCAACCAACACACCGAGGACATGATCGGGCTCATCCTGCTCAAGCGGGGAGAGGTGAGCCAAGCGGAGCTCGAAGGCGCGCTTCGGCGTCAAGAGGAGACCCTGCAACGGCTCGGGCGGATTCTCATAGATCACCACGTCGTACCGGTAGAGACGGTTCGAGTGGCGCTACAGCAGCAGATTCTCCAGATCGTGTATCGGGTATTCCGGTGGTCGGATGGCGAGTACCACTTCTCGCAGGAGACCGCGATCGACTACGACCGGGACCTCCTGCTCCCGATGGCTGCTGACTCGATCATCATGGAAGGCGCGCGGATGACCGACGAGTGGCCGTTTATCGATCAGCGCATCCCGGACCGGGACGTGGTATTTCGCAAGGTGGATCCGGCGCGGAACCTCGAGGTCGTGAAGTCAGGCGACGACTTCATGGATGATCTCGAATTCAACTTCAGCGGCGGTGAGAAATCGGCGCCCGAGGCGCTTCCGGAGAATCAGATCACCGACAACCAGATGGCGGTGTACCCACTGATCAACGGAATCGATTCGGTGAGTGAGATCATCTTCGAGAGCACGCTGATCGAGTTCGAAACCTGCAAGGCGATCGCCGAACTCCTCGACCGGGGGCTGACCCGAGAGGCGACGCAGGAGGAAATCGCCCGCGAGATGCGGCGTGGCGATGACTCGGCGAAAACGCCGCGGTGGAACTTTGCCTCGATGCCA
>JAOZUP010000050.1:13258-14446 GCA_029938595.1 Thermoanaerobaculales bacterium
GTTTCTCGTACTGCTCGGCTTCTCACTCATTATCATACCGAGAAACCCGATAAACCCCGGATTCACCCTGCGCGAAGATTTTTGGGACCGTTACGTGCTGCAGAGCCTTTCATGGATCAGCCTCGATCGGGTCGCGCGTCAGTCCGAAGCCTTTTTCTATCTCAACGGCACGTATCCCGAGGACGCGGACCAGCTCGCGGCGGGGTACCAGGGAGAGGTTCCCCTGGATCCATGGGGACGGTCCTATCGATTGGTTACCCGTGGTGGCAAACTCCTCGTCACCGGATCCGACGGCCGCGGGCAGCCGATTCAGAACCTGATCCTGACTCGCTACCTGGCATGGGAAGCGGGTGACGAGAGGGTTGAATGGTCGGCTGGACCCGGGGTTGTACTGATTCCCTGAGCGACCTAAACCGGCGGAGCTGGAACCAAAGAGGTTCCGGCTCCGCCGGCAGCTGTTAGCAATTAGCAATTAGCAGTTGGCTCATCGCACTCACGCCAAACGCGTTACGCTCAACGCCTAATTGAAAAAATAACTTGACAAACTAACACTCATATCTTATATTCTCTTCCTGAACCGAAAGTTGAGGAGGAATTAAGCATGTCTAAAGTTATTGGAATCGATCTCGGCACCACCAACTCGGTGGTAGCCGCCATGGAGGGTGGGAAACCCACCGTTATCCCGAACCAGGAGGGGAACCGCACCACGCCCTCGGTTGTAGGATTTGCAAATAGCGGAGAACGGCTGGTCGGCCAGGTCGCCAAACGGCAGGCGGTCACCAACCCCGAGAACACCATCTCATCCATCAAACGATTCATGGGGCGGCGATTCGACGAGGTGGGCGGAGAGATCAAGACGGTTCCGTACAAGGTCGTCAAGGGTGAGAACGACAGTGCGCGTATCGAAGTCGAGGGAAAGCTGCACTCGCCGCCCGAAATCTCGGCGATGATTCTGCAGAAGCTCAAGGCAGCAGCCGAGGACTATTTTGGCGCTCCGGTGGAGAAGGCCGTGATCACCGTCCCCGCCTACTTCAACGACGCTCAGAGGCAGGCTACAAAGGATGCCGGCCAGATCGCCGGTCTCGAGGTGCTGCGTCTGGTCAACGAGCCGACAGCGGCTGCTCTGGCCTACGGGCTCGAAAAGAAAGAGGACGAGACCATCGCGGTCTTCGACTTCGGCGGCGGCAC
>JAOZUP010000379.1:0-2721 GCA_029938595.1 Thermoanaerobaculales bacterium
GACGGTATTCGAGTCCTGGTGCGAGAATACGAAGAGCTTCGGGGTGTCCTCCTCCGACGAGCTCCTCAGGTAGGTGTACAGCTCGGTCCCGACCGCACCGCCGTCCACATCACGAGCATAGTAGCTCCGGGTGTCGCTGCCGCTGCCCGTCACCATGTCTCCCACCATCAGCACAACCTTTTTGTTGCTCGTGACGCGGTGGAAACCCGCCACAAGACCGGTGACGTTCTCGACCTCGCCGGCGCTCAACGTTGAGGAATTCTCCCAGACCACGATCGCGGACGAGTTGCGGAGGGTTACGGCCGTTCCGGCTTCCGGCATGAACACGATGGCATCAGCCGGGGTGTAGAAGTACGAAAGGTAGACCTCGGCGACGGCGTCCGGCGCGGGCACCAGCACGAGGAGAAGCGCGAATGTGCACAGTACCGGTCGGATGCACGGCCATCCCGGCAGGGCCCAATGGCCTCTTACCCACATTGGAATGCGCACGAACAGTCCGGGTTGCCGCCATCCTCGCAGCAGTCGACCCCGTCCTCGTTTGCGTCCTGCACCTGGTTATAACACTCGGCCGGCCCCCAAACCGCCTCTTCGAGGCAGAATCCGTAGTAGTCATCGAGATCGGGTACACCCGCGTAGAAGCGGTTGATCGACAGGCAGTGGTAACCAGGTCCCAACTGCGAAAAGCAGTCGTCGGTGCCGACGGTGCCGGTGGGGTCGCAGAACTCGGCGCATACCAGGCCGTCGCCGACCGGATTCGGCTGCACGCAACCGAGACCGACATTGCAGGTGTTGATGAAGTTGCAGCACTCGCTGTGCTCCTGAGGCACCAGTTTCTCCACCACCTCGCAGCCATCATGCGCGGTATCCGGCTCAGGAACCGTCTCCGCACACATGGTGGGGTAGCCTTCGGGGCCGAGCAGGATGTAACAGGTCTCGCTGCCGGTGCAGTCCTGGGCGAAGAGATCGCACATCGGACCGCAGGTACCAATATTCTCATCTTCGAAGAATCCGGTTGTGTGAGAACATGTGTAACTGTCGGTGCAGCTGTCGGGAGTTACCGAGCAGATCTCCTCGCAGATACCGCTCATGCACAGTAATCCGCCCACGCAATCGTCGACGCCGGTGCCGACATCCCGACTGCACGCGCCGCCTACGGCGACGGCGCCGTCATCCGCACAGCCGGTGATGCCGGTGAATGGTTCTTCGGAGGTCACGATAAAGGTGCACTTGTCACCCCACTCGCAACCGGTGTTGGCGATTGGGTTGCAGTCCGTCGGCACCGGCGGCTCACCCACCGAGGAGCTCCATGAGGTGGTATCTCCCGTCTCGAAGCCGTCGACAAAGACCATCGCCGGATCGGTGACCTGCAACACGACGTCGTCCACAAACGGCCCCTGAAAAGTTCCGGAGCCATCGCTCTGAAAGATGAATGCGACCCACACCGACGGATCACCGACGTAGCTCGCGAGGTTGAAGCTCACCAACTGCCAGCCGAGAGAATCGCCGGAGATCGTCGCCGCGATATCGAAGCTGGTACCGTCCGCCGACGCACCCCAGCTGAGGGTGTCGTGACCGAACTCGGACAGGTTCCAGTAGAAGAACTGCAGCTGCGCGCCGGTGCTTCCGCTGAGGTCGAAGGGGCGTAGACCATCCACGTCCAACAGTTGTCTGGGTAGCTGCCGGACTCGGGATCGACAGCGTTGGCCCCCGCGGCCGCGGGCCAGGCACTGTAGGTCCCGGAATGCGGCTTGAAATCGTCGGCCGCCCACATGTGCTCGCCGTTGAAGGCACCGTCATAATCGAACACAAACCACGCCCCGGTCGGGAAGTCGCCCTCGAAGCCCTCCGACAGGACATCGATCCAGGCGGCCGCCTTCGTGGCTGGAATCTCCGGACCGGCCACCACATTCGGCACCAGAAACACGCTCGGACGTGCCGCCTGCTGAGCCGCCAGTTGAGGAGCAGAAAAGAGCATCGCCGCAACAGCCGTTGCAATGACAAAGACGGAGCGCTGGCCGGTTGGTTTCGACGTCATGGCTTCACCCCCGGTTTGTAGTGATCGAAAACTGAACACGAGGCGCTGCCGCGATCGATCTGTCTCCGTCGTAAACCCATCCACCGGCCACGAACCTCCGGATCATTCGTGTTCTGAGATCCACCGTCTCGAGAAGTCTTCTGAATTGCAACCTCGTATTCAAATTGAGGCCTGTAGCACCAGTTGTCAAGCACCGCGGGGGGATCTATATTCTTCTTTAAGGAGAATCCAATGAAAACCGAGCGCCGGATGGTTTCGCCGGTCGTCGTTCTTGTCATAGCTGTGTCTGTTCTCGCGCCTACTGCGGCGGCGCAGTATGGCCCCGAGCTCGCAGGTCGGTGGCCGTACGGGCCGGCCTACGACGTGGATGTGTCGGGGACATACGCGTACTTTGGCAGCGGTTCCGTGTTGGTGGTCGCGGACGTGAGCGACCCGGCAGCACCGCAGACGGTGTCAGAGATTGTGCTTTCAGACACCGTCAAAGGTGTGGCGGTGTCAGGGAACCACGTCTACGTCGCGGCCGACGGAGCCGGGTTGTTGGTGATCGATGTGAACAACCCACTCGCGCCGGTCGAGGTCGGATCCGTCGGCCTTCCAGGGGCCGTGCGGGGCGTCGCAGTGTTCGGGGGGTACGCCTACGTGGTGGGCACCTCCCCCAATCTGCGGGTGATCGACGTGAGCACGCC
>JAOZUP010000379.1:2821-4118 GCA_029938595.1 Thermoanaerobaculales bacterium
CGGGGGGTACGCCTACGTGGCGGACCAGTCGAAGGGTCTGCGGGTGGTCGATGTGGATCCGCCCTCCTCCCCGGTTGAGGTGGGATTCATCGACACGCCGGGCATGTCCCTGGACGTCGCGGTTTCCGGTGGATACGCCTTTGTGACGCAGCACTTCGATGGCCTCAGGGTGCTCGATGTCAGCACGCCGTCCGCTCCTGTCGACGTGGGCTTCTGGGAGGGACCGCGATACCCCGCGAGCGTCGCGCTATCCGGAGACTTTGCCTATGTGGCGAGCTACAACAGCGGTTTGAGCGTGGTCGATGTCAGCAGTCCCATGTCACCGGTGGAGGTGGGATCGGTTTTCACGCCGGGGGGTTCCGACAGCGTCGCGGTGTCCGGGGGGTACGCCTTCGTAGCGGCCGGATGGGAGGGTCTGCGGGTGATCGATGTGAGCACGCCATCCTCGCCGTCGGAGGTTGGTTTCGTTGCCACACCGGACGATGCCGAGGACGTGGCGGTGTCCGGGAATTACGCCTACGTGGCTGCCGGCTCCACGGGTCTGAGGGTGATCGATGTGAGCATACCGGCTTCGCCGGTGGAGGTAGGGTTCTTCGACACGGCGGGTGATACCCGGGGCGTCGCGGTGTCCGGGGGCTACGCCTACCTGGCGGACTACTCCGAGGGACTACGGATCATTGATGTGAGCACTCCGACCCTTCCCAACGAGGTGGGCTTCTACGACACGCCGGCGTACGCCTACCGAGTGGTGGTGGTCGGAAAGTACGCCTATGTCGCCGACTCGTGGCTCGGGATTCGGGCAATTGACGTGAGCACACCGTCCGCACCGGTGAACATCGGCTTCTACGACACGCCCGGGAGTGCCAACTATGGTATCGCCGCCTCCGGGGGGTTGGTCTACGTCTCGGAAGGCAATGCGGGCGTGGAGATTTTTTGGGACTGCTCGGTGGTGATCTTTTCAGATGGATTCGAGTCGCACAATACCTCGATGTGGTCGAACACCGTGCCCTGAACCGACGAAACCTCGTCAGGTCGGTGGTCGGTGTCGGGTAGACCTGACACTGATCATGCGCCTTCAAGGAACCGAGGCTGACCACTCGGTGAGGTCGCCGGTCTCGAATCCGTTTCGAAACAGGGTGGTAGTGGAGAAATCGAGGTCATCGAGTCGTGCTCGAACCGGCTCATTCGCGAGGTTTTGCCAGGTGAGAACGTCGATTCTGGCCGACAACGATCCTGCCGGCGCCATGATCTCGTCGGTCACCAGGTGACGCCAGGTATCCAGAGGGGGCTGGAAGCT
>JAOZUP010000380.1 GCA_029938595.1 Thermoanaerobaculales bacterium
CGAGTTCTTTTGCCGGCTTGCCGGTCAAGCCGTACAGGTTCCGGCCGATCATCATTTCGTGTCGGTCGGTCTTATGTTTGACGGGAAAGAGCGTCCCCAGGCAGGTTGAGCTGGGCCGGTCCACGGCGGGAGTGACACGTCCGTCGTTTGGCAACTGGCCTACCGGCCAGTGATTCCAGCAGGGCATTGTCGAGAACCCGTCAAGTGCGCCGAAGTTCAGCTTGGCCCATTTTGAGCCGGGTTCGCCGATCACGAAATGGCGCTGCGGCGCCTTGAGGTTCATCACCTGGATATTGCCTCCCTTGATACGAGGCTTGTCGGACATAAGTTTCCCGTACTTCATCTTCCAGGACCATGTGTCGGACTCACCGGCCATGTTGAAAACTGTCAGTGCTTCCTGCTCGATGTTGTCCTGCGGTCGTGTGCCGGGTTGGTTAAGCAGCTCCGACTGCTGCCATTCCATGTTTTTTGCCCAGCTGCTGTGGATTTCCTGGTAGCGGACGGCGACGGCGTCGGGGTAGATGTAGTAGTATTCGTCGGTCCATTCTCCCCAGTCGGTATCCGGGTTCACATGGTTGAACTTGTAGTCGACGCTGACGCTTGCCACGCGCCAGTGAACCACGGCTCGAGCCGGCGTGTTTTCCAGAATCCGCACATGGGAATAGTGGCACCGCTTGTCGGACATGTGCTCGTTACAGCCCATCTCGTTCCAGCTTTCGGGGCTTTGGTCGCAGACCCATTTGTCATTTTCCGTTACCCAGGCAGGGGCGTAACTCGTGCCCCGCCAGAACACCATGCGCACCGGCAGCTCATCAAAGCAGACCAGGACATCAGCGTGGTCGCCGGTTCGCCAGATCCGGTCCCATTCCGGACAATAGGAAAGCTTGGTGTAGTAGGCGCCAAATGGTTTTGCTTCGGCGGGGCCCGAGGGCATGGCACGGAATTCCAGTGGTTGGGGAGTTTCCGGGGCGTTTGCCTTGAACGACGCCTTGACGTCGTCCGCCTTCAACGTGCCGCTAAAGATCTTCACCTCGTCGATCAAGCCATCGAACACCATGTTCGACAGGAACTTCATGCTGGGCTTCCGTTCGGTCAATGCAGGGAATTGTTTGATCTGCGCCATGCCGATGTAGAGGTCCAGGTTCTTTGCGGGCGTCAGGTTGCCGCGCGCTGCCTGTTTCTTGACGAGCTGGCCGTTCACATGGAGAGCAAAGCCGGATTCCGGATCGAATGTTCCGACCACGTGCGACCACTTCAACAGGGGAACAGGTTGCGCGGATGTGCACCCCATCCACTCACCGTCGACTGCGGCGTGAAAGCCGATCTGACCGATATGATTGATTCCCAGGAAGTAGCCGGCTTGTTGGTTCTGATGGTGATCTACAATGCCGCTCCAGGCCCATGAGTATTCCTGCGGTGCGATCCATGCCTCGACGGTGAATCCTTTTGTTAGTAACGGCGCGTGAGCGGCTTTGCGCACTATGCGCGAGGTGAATCCGTCGCCGCGCAATCCACCGTCCTGAACGCCGGGCCCGAACTTCATATGGCCCACCAGCGCGTCCTTGTGACCGCTCGCGGCGTCGAGCACCACGGTTCCTTCGGTCTCATTAAACTGCCACCATGCTACCGGCTTCGGTGCGGCGCCAACGTAAGAGCCGGAAATCACGGCGAATAGAGCAGGCAATACGATTGTCTGAAGTGTTTTCATCATGTTCATTGCCTTGATCCTGCGCTCGCGGGGCGGAGGACGATCCGTTCGCCCTTCCTTGTGTCGATCTCGATCAACTTGCCCGCGTGCTTGGTGGTGCCCTTGTGATTGGTGATGGCTGCGCCCTGCTTCCATGGCGAGATGATCTTGAGCGGCGATCCCGCCTCGCTGAGAATTTCGACTTGCAAGACCTTGCCGTTCTTCATTTCGGCGCTGACCAGGAATCCGCCGACCGCGCGGAGAGTGTGGAAGGCGGCATCCTTCCCGCCGGGCCAGTTCGGGAACAGCCGGATGGTGCCGGTGTAGCTCTGCATCAGGCACTCGTTGACAACGACCGGCAGGCCGAAGTTCTCGAACCAGATTCCCATGTCCTTCATGAACCCGTAATCGGAGGTGTCCTTGTAACGGCCGTGCACCTGGAGTGCCATGTCGGCTGCTGTGCCGTTGGGCAGCAGGCAGTAGTTGACCTGGCGCTTGAATTTTTCGAGGTCCAGCATGCCGATCCGGGCCGCCTGGAGGTTGCTGAAGACCAGTTCGTTGCCGCCCTCGTTGCGGCGGTTGCGGAAGGTGTTGCCAAGGATCTCCATCGTCGCCTCGTCGCTGTGGAGGCCGTGGTCCTCGCCTGGGAAGACCGTAGCGAGGGCAATGGGCACGTTGTAGACGACCTGGTCGTGCTCCCCGGGAACCGAGACGAAGATCTCCCCGTTCTTCTCGGAGCGGGTGGTCGGGTAGTCGGGGAAGTGGGCCAGGATCTCCCGGACTCCGGCGAGCAACTCCTTTTCCTCCTCCTCGCGTTCCAACACCCTTGCCGCCTCCTGGAAGGCCTTGAAGATGAACTTTGTCAGCGTCAGGTCCACGGTGCAGTCGTGGTTGTACTGGAAACCGGGACGCAGCGAGTAGAGTTCGGGCGGGATGGTGGGGAAGATGTGGAACTTGTCATCGCCCCACTGCGGTCCGCGCGCCTCCGGGCGTTGCATGTAGGCCACGAGAAACGCGACCGCCTCGCGGATCGGGGTGTAGGCCCGCTGTTCCAGGAACTCCCGGTCCTGCGAGTAGAGGTAGTGGAACCACAATCCCTGCACGGCCCACGGCGTCTCGCAGATTTCCCAGCCCCAAGTCGGCACCGGGTAGGGGTTCATGGTCATCTCGACCGGATAGGCGCTGTGCGGGAAGTAGGCGCCCGGCAGGCCGTAGTAGTCCTTCGCCCAGCTGCGGCTGACGGGCATCAGGAACTCGATGAGTTCCACGTAGGGCAGGTTCTTCTCGAGGTGATTGCTCGAGTAGGTGCACCAGAACGGCTGCAGGGTGTTGTAGTTCATGTGGTAGTCGCCGTGCCACGCGGTCCCGATCTTGTTGTAGCTCCAGTTGGCGAACAGCCCGGGGCAGGTGACTCCCTCGCGGGCCGCGCAGTTCAGGAAGTAAAGGTTGCGGTACCAGATCTGTTCGAGGAACTCGTCATCCAGCTCCACGCCCGACTTGTTCCAGTATTCGCGCCAGGATGCGGTGCTGCCATCGAGGGCCCGGAGGAAATCCTCGTCGCTTGGTTTCTCCGTGGCCGGTGCCTGCTTGGGCACATCGGTCGCCAGTCCTTCGTCGAGGGAAATGCACGCCACGAAGCCATCCTTTCCGGCGATGGCGGCCTCCAGCGGGGCCATCCCGGTCTCGTTCCCGTTCCAATCGATGCGGGTGGTCTTCTCAAGCGCCGATCCCACCGTGGCGGTCAGGCGGAAGGCCTTGTCCTTCGGGTGGCCCTTCTCGGAATCGTAGCGGTCGGGTTCCTCGAACGGCAGGACCTGCCGGAAGGAGATCGTTCCGGCGGGGAGTTCCTCCCGGGCCGCGAATTTCGGAAACTCCTTCGGGGTCGAGGGATCCGGCAGGATGCGGATCCGGTCAAACACGCCGCGGGCGGGCTCGCCATCGCGGTCGACCAATCGCATCCGGAGGTGGTCGGCATGTTGGTCGGTGAACAGTTGCAGGCGAAGCGGTTGACCGTCATGCCTCAGCAGGCGGACTTCGCAGAGCCCGTTGGACACATCCAGCTTGTGCCCGATGAGTTCGGCATTGCGGCGGTCGAATCCCAGCACCACCGAACCGCAGGGAAAGGGCCGCGGGTAGGGCTTGGCGTAGTTGGCACGGGACAGCGTGGCATACTTGCGGAACCACGGGTCCTCCTTCAGGTTCGAGAGGTCGTCGGGGATCGCACGGACCTTCTCGAAGATCTCGTCAAAGGTTCCGATCTCCTCGCGGTGGTCTTCGGCGAGGCGGATGTCCCAGACCTTGTTGTGACCGAAGTAGAGGACCACCGCATCCGGTCGGGTCGTGACCACCACCCCCATGCCGCCGTTGCCCAGCAGGGCGCCCTCGAAGAAATCCGTCGCCGGGCGGTCGCGTTGCA
>JAOZUP010000381.1 GCA_029938595.1 Thermoanaerobaculales bacterium
TCATCGCCATCGGGGCCGCTCGCGACAATCCAGGCGAGCTTGAGCTGGGGCAGACCGACGCTCTTCGACAACCCGCCGAGGGTGAAGCAGAGGCAGTCGCGAATGTCGGCGAAACTGGTGCCATTTTCGGGGCCTCCCTCCAGCCGGTAGAGGAGGAAGACCTCGTCGGCTATGAGCGTCCAACCTCGGTCGCGGCACAGCGCGACCAGACGGGTTCGATCCTCCGGGTGCACAAACGAGCCGGTGGGATTGTTGGGATGGACCACGATCACGGCGCGCACACCCTCCCCCCGCCGGTCCATCGTCGAGAAGTCGATGCGCCAGCCGTCGTCGGGATCGAGGGCGAAGGCGCGGGCCTCGATGCCGTCGAGACGGGCGAGGTGGTCAAACAGCGGGTAGGACGGCGCCGGCACGAGGACCGAATCGCCGGGGTCGGTGAGTAGGCGGAAGAGGAAGGAGTAGGCCTCGCTGGTAGAGGCTGTGAGAATCATGCGGTTCGGATCGACCTCAACACCCCACTGTCGGTAGCCCGCGGCGATCGCCGAACGTGAGGGCAGCGGACCCCGCGGATCGGATTCGTAGTGCAGCCCATCCGGGTTGGCGAGGCCCCGTAGGAGATCGGGCGGGTAGGGGATTCCACACGCGGTCGGGTTGCTGAGGGTGAGATCGAAGGGGATCTCGCCCATTCGCGCCCGGGCCGCCGCCAATCGGTTGAGGGAGAGATCGCGGGGGATGCGTCGCGAGCGGAAGGCCATGGGGGGATTGTAGTGGGTGTCCATCCGGATTAAATTTCGGATTTCGGATTTCGGATTTCGGATTATTCCATCCACCCAACTCCGACCTACACCCTTTCACCTGGAACGAAAATTCGGCGTGCACTGGCGTTCAGGGTTGGAGGGCGCGTTCACCGGAGGTGCCATTCTTGACATTGTTTGAGCCCCATATACTCGAGTCCGGCAGGGTGCTTCGGGCAAACAATGTCAAGGGTGGCTCCTCTCGGGAAGCGCGCACGGAAACGGGTAGAATCACAGGGTGGATCTAGGAGATTCCCAACGACGAGCTCTCGAGGCCGCGGGCTGCGAGGTGCGGACGGACCGGCTCACCCGCTGCCTCTACGCGGTCGACGCCTCGATCTACCGGGTCGAACCGGCGGCCGTGGGCTTCCCGCGGTCGGCGGCGGAGGCGGCATGCCTGCTGGGTGCGGCCGCGGACTCCGGAATAGAGATCACCCCGCGTGGCGCCGGTACCGGGTTGACCGGCGGCACCCTCGGCAGCGGGTTGGTGGTCGACTTTGCGCGCCACAACCGGCGCATCTCCGATCTCGACGTCGGGGCAGGGACGGTGCGGGTGGGGGCGGGCGTGGTCCTCGACCAGCTCAACGCACACCTCGCGCCGCACGGGCTGTGGTTCGGGCCCGACGTGGCCACCTCGTCTCGCGCCACTCTGGGCGGGATGATCGCCAACAACTCGTCCGGCGCCCACGCCCCTGTGTACGGCACGACCGCGGACCACGTGGCGGCGCTCGAGATCGTAATGGCCGACGGCAGTGTGGCGGTAGTGGGGAACGGCGGCGACGACCTCGCTGAGATCGCTCGGGCCATCGACGGTCTCGTTGCGGAGCACGCTGACACCATCGCCGAACGTCTGCCCGAGGGCTTGGTGAAGCGCTGGCCGGGCTACGGCCTCGACCGTGCCCTGCGAGCTCCGGGGGACCTGACGCAGATTCTCGCGGGCAGTGAAGGGACGCTGGCCGGGATCGCGTCGGCGGTCCTGCGGGTCGTGCCTCTACCGGCAAGGCGAAGCCTCGGCGTGCTCTTCTTTGCCTCGGTCGAGGAGGCTCTGCAGACAACGGTCGAGCTCGCCGATCTAGGCGCCGCTGCCATCGAGCACCTCGACCGGTCGGCGTTCGACCAGACCGTGGGACAGCGAGCGTTTGCTGAGGCGCGCGATCTACTTCGGCTCGACGATGAGCCGTGCGCCGCGCTCCTGCTTGTGGAGTTTTTCGATGACGACGGGGCGCGCCTCGCCGAGCTCGGCAGGCGATCCCTCGGGCTGCGCAGCCTTCTCACCAGTGATCCCGCCGAGCAGGAGCTGGTGTGGAGCGTTCGCCGTGCGGGTCTGTCGCTGCTCACCAGCCGAAAGGGCCCAGCCAAGCCGGTCGGCTTCATCGAGGACGTGTGCGTTCGGCCCGAGAGGCTTCCCGAGTACGTGGCCGGGCTCTCTGAGATCCTCGAACCGCTCGGTTTGGAGGCATCGTTCTACGGGCACGCCGCCTCGGGTGAGCTTCATGTGCGCCCGGTCCTCGATCTCCATCGGGCCGAGGATGTTGGCCGGTTGCGGCAGGTGGCCGAGGAGGTGTCCGACCTGTGCCGCCGCTTCTCCGGTTCGCTGGCCGCCGAGCACGGTGTCGGGCTCGCACGCACCGAGTTCCTCGAGGCGCACCTCGGGGCGGATATTGTCGAGGCCAGCCGCCGCCTCAAAGGGCTCTTTGACCCACGCGGGGTCATGAACCCCGGAAAGATCATCGGTGACGGGCGTTACCGCGTCGACCGCAACCTGCGTCTTGGTGGCGGATCGGCCTTCGATCTTCCCTTCAGCGAGACATTCGTCTGGGCTGGTCGCGACGACGATTTTGTTGCCAATCTCGAGCAGTGCAACGGCTGCGGCGGTTGCCGCAAGGACGCTCCGACGATGTGTCCGACCTTCACGGCAACGGGCGACGAAGCGTTGTCCACGAGAGGCCGGGCCAATATCATCCGCGCGGCTCTGGAGGGGCGGTTCAGCGGTGCATCGCCGGTCGCGACCGCCGAGCTGGCCGAGGTTCTCGACACCTGTCTTGCGTGCAAGGCATGCGTCACCGAGTGCCCGTCGAACGTGGACATGACGCTCCTCAAGGCGGAGCTCCGCCACGCACGACACCGCGAGGACGGGATACCGCTGACAGATCGGGTGATCGCCGCTGCTGATCTTCTCGGCCGTGTCGGTACGGCCCTCCCGAGCGTCGCCAATGCCCTCCTGGGCTGGCGAGGGTTGCGCCGGATCGCGGAACGCGCCCTCGGACTCGACGCCGGGGCGCCGATTCCGCAATTCAGTCACGAGCGGTTCGACCGCTGGTTCGGCCGGCGTGACGCTGCAGTCTCGCCGCGGCGCGGCCGGTTGATCCTGTGGGACGACACCTGGGTGCGCTACCACGAGCCCGGCGTCGGCCGCGCGGCGGTGGCAGTCCTCGAAGCGGCGGGCTTCGAGGTCGTCCTCGCCTCTGGAAGAGTTTGTTGCGGCAGGCCGGCGGCCAGCCGCGGACTGCTCGACAAAGTGCGGCGGTTGGGCGTGCACAACCTGCGTTTGCTCGCAGCGACCCGAGAGCCCATCGTGTTTCTCGAGCCATCGTGCTGGTCGATGTTCCAGGACGAGTACCGGCAGTTGGGGATTCCGGGCGCCCACGAGGTGGCGGAACGCTGCGTGCTTTTCGAGGATTTCGTTCTCGAGATCCTCAGTGACGATCCGGAAGCGCTGCTGTTTGATGGCTGGGCACGGGAGGTTGCGGTGCACGGCCACTGCCACGCCAAGGCGCTGGCCGATGCGCGCAGAGTGATAGAGCTAGTCGATCGCATCCCGGGCGCCTCGGCACGTTGGCTGGAGACCGGCTGCTGCGGGATGGCCGGCGCCTTCGGCATGCTCAAGGCCCACCGCGAGCTGTCGCACCAGGTTGCAATCCCCTTGGTGGAGGCCATCGACGCCCTACCGCCGGACACCACGCTGGTGGCCTCGGGAACCAGTTGCCGCCACCAGATTGCCGATCTCACCGACGCCCGTCCCGTGCACCTCGCCGAGTTTCTGGCAAGCTGTCTTCGCGACCCGGTCTAAGCCCGGCCGCGAGAACTCCTGAGTTTGCACGCCCGCCGTCCGCGGTTTTCGACCGCGGCCACACGGCCTCGGTCGACACCCCCTCCGAGAGCAAGCTCTCGTCGGTCGTGCTCGACCTCGCCCGCCGCGCGCCTGGCGGCGCGCCGGCGGGCTACTGTCTACCGAACGACGCACCCCCCAACTTGTGTGTGATCGCGCCGATTCCGGACCTCTGGCCGCGTTTTCCTCCCTCCGCT
>JAOZUP010000382.1 GCA_029938595.1 Thermoanaerobaculales bacterium
TGGAATACCTGCGGGAGGTTATCTGCGCTGATCTGCGTTATCTGGGGTTCCTCCGCCGTGGGGTATCATGTCGCCGCTCGTTGGAGGTTTTGGTGAAAATATCCAAGTTATGTGAAGTCGTCCTCTTTGCGTGTGTCGTGGCATCCGGCCCACTTGCTGCCACTGCGAGTGAAGGCAAACGCGCCTTTGAGATCGCGGACTACTACCGCACCGCCATGGTCGGCTCGCCGACGGTGAGCGCGGACGGGACACGCGTTGCCTTTCCCGTCACCCGCTACGACGTCGAGGCGGGCGAGAGCTGGTCTGAGATCTGGATGGCCGGTATCGACGGCGCGGACCTCCGGCGGATGACCAGCGGGCGCCACCACGACTCTTCGCCGCTGTTCTCGCCGGATGGCAAGAACCTGCTTTTCGTCTCCGACCGGAATGAGGGGTCGCAGCTCTATCTCATGCCGGTCGACGGCGGCGAAGCGCGGCGGCTGACCGACTATCCAATGGGACTCGCGGGCCCGGTGTGGTCGCCGGACGGCCGCTGGATTGCCGTCCATGCCGAGGTTCACCCCGAGTGCGGGTACGACGCCGAGTGCAACCGGACGATCGCCGACTCGACGGCCGCCGGACCGCTGACAGCGCGGATGACCGACGATCTGCTCTACCGGCACTGGACCGCGTGGCGGGACGGGAAGTACGCCCACGTGCTGCTCGTGGACGCAGAGAGAGGGGAGGTGGTCCGCGATCTGACGCCGGGCCGTTGGGACAGTCCCACCTTTGCGCTCGGAGACTCAGGCGGCTACGCCTTCTCGCCCGATGGCGCCGAGCTGTGCGTGGTCTCCAACCACGATCGGGAGCAAGCGCGCTCGACCAACGCTGATCTTTGGTTGATCCCCCTTGACCTCGAGGCCGCCGATCTGCAGCCGGTCAACATCACCGCCGGCAACGACGGCTGGGATGGCAACCCGGTCTACTCGCCGAGCGGGCGCTACATCGCCTTCCTCAGCCAGGAGACGTCGGGTCACGAGTCCGATCTCTGGCGCATCGCTCTCTACGATCGAAGGTCGAAGAAGACCCGCTACCTCACCGACCACTCCAACTTCGACAACTGGATCAATGACCTCGAGTGGTCGGCGGACGAGCGCTGGCTCTACTTTTCGGGCCACGAGAAAGGCGAGACGCCCGTCTACCGATTGGATCTGGAGGGTGGCGGTCTGCGGAAGGTCTTTGCAGACGGCTCAGTTGTTGGGTGGGGGCTGGCAGATGGCGGCCGGTCGATCGTCTACGTCCGGTCGAAGGTTGGCTCGCCTCCCGAGCTCTTCTCCGTGCTGGTCGAGGGTGGTGCGACAACGCGCCTGACCCACTTCAACGACGCCCTCGCCGCCGAGGTAGACATCCGTCCCGCCGAGGTGATGTGGGTCGAAGGTGCAGAGGGCCGGAAGATCCAGGTCTTCCTGGTCACACCGCACGATTTCGATCCGAAGAAGAAGTACCCGTTGATCCTCAATGTCCACGGCGGTCCGAGCTCTCCGTGGAAGGACCGCTACCGCGGGGACTGGCAGGTCTATCCGGGCAAGGGTTATGTGGTTGCCTTTCCCAACCCCACCGGGTCGGCCGGTTTCGGCCAGGACTTCGTGGACGCCATCACCTGCGACTGGGGGGGCCGCGTCTACGACGATCTGATGAAGGTCACCGACGCCCTCGAGGTCCTTCCCTACGTCGACGCTGAACGCGTCGGCGCCATGGGCTGGTCCTACGGCGGCTACATAATGATGTGGTTTGCGGGTCACACCGACCGCTTCGAGGCCATCGCGTCGATGATGGGGGTCTACGACCTGCGCTCGATGTGGGGCGCAACCGAGGAGCTGTGGTTCGTCGAGCACGATCTTTGCGGGCTGCCGTGGAACTCAGAACACTACGAGAAATGGTCGCCATCGGTCTTTGCCGAGCACTTCAAGACCCCCACCCTGGTGATAACCGGCGAGAGGGACTACCGCGTGCCCTACACCCAGAGCCTGCACTTTTTCACCGACCTCCAGGTGCGGGAGGTGCCGTCGCGGCTGGTAGTCTTCCCCGACGCCGGGCACTGGCCGAGTTGGTACGAGATGGCTTTTTACTACGTGGTCCACCTCGACTGGTTCCACCAGTGGCTGGGCGGCGAACCGGCGCCATGGGAGCCGGAGGCCTTCCTCCGCAATCAGGTGTTTAGTCTCGACAAGTAATCGGTGACCAGAAATCGCTATCGGGATCGCTATCGCAATCGAAATGGACGCCCCCGATTTGAGGTTTCGATACCGATACCGATTGCGATACCGATAGCGATTGATATCTCGAACTGACTACTGATTACTCAAGAAAGTGGTAGCCTTCTGTACGCGATCGACGCCCCAGGTTGTGATCTGAGGAGAAAAAATGGCAGGAATTTTCAAGGCATATGACATCCGGGGGACGTACCCCGATCAGCTCGATGAGACGACGGCGTTCCGGGTTGGATATCACTTCCGTGATCTCCTCGACGAGGAGGATTTAGCCCTCGGCCCGGTCGTGGTCGTGTCTCGCGACATGAGGTCGCACTCGGTGCCGATGGCGCGCGCCCTCAAGGACGGTCTTCGCGCGAGCGGTGTCGCGGTGATCGATATCGGCGTCGCCGACACTCCGCAAAACTATTTCGGCATCGGTTTCCTCGGCGCCTCGGGGGGAATCCAAATCACCGCAAGCCACAACCCGGCGGTTTACAACGGATTCAAGATGTCGCGCCGGGATGCGATCCCCGTGTCGTACGAGACCGGAATCGCCGAGCTCGAGAAGCTGGTTATCGGCTCCGAGGTGACCACCGATCTCCCCCCGCAAGCCGGTGAGGAAGAGCGGTCGGTCTTCGACGAGTACTGCGAGCACGTGTTGGCCGAGGTCACAACCCTCGAGCCCCATCTCAAGCTTGCTGCTGATGCCGCCAACGGCATGGCCTCAATCTATCTGCCGATCCTCGACAAGCTGAACGTCGAGCTGGTGCCGCTCTACTTCGAGCTCGACGGCACCTTCCCCAACCACGAGGCGAACCCGCTGAAACACGAGAACCTGGTTGATGTTGAACGGGCGGTCGAGGAGAACGGCTGCGACCTCGGGGTGGCCTTTGACGGCGACGCCGATCGCGCGATTCTGATCAACGAGAAGGGGCGCGCGATCTCGGCCGACATAATCACCGGTCTGCTGGCGCCGCGCTTTCTGCGCGAGGAGCCCGGCGCGACAATCGTTTATGACCTTCGTTCGTCGTGGGCGACCAAGGAAGCCATCGAAGAGGCGGGCGGGGTGCCGCTTCGCGAACGGGTCGGCCACTCCTTTATGAAGGCGACCATGCGCGAGCACAACTCGCCCTTTGGCGGCGAGCTTGCCGGCCACTTTTACTTCCGCCGCAACTTCACTGCCGACTCGTCGATCATGACCGTGATCGAGGTCCTCAACCACATCCGGGAGACCGGGCGGACGCTGTCCGAGCTGGTGGCTCCGCTCGAGCGCTACCACTCGACCGGCGAGATCAACTTCCGGGTTGAAGACAAGGAGGGGATGATCCGGCGTCTCGCCGACATTTTCTCGGATGGCGAGATCGACTACCTCGACGGCATCACGGTGCAGTTCGAGGATTGGTGGTTCAACGTCCGGCCGTCGAATACCGAGCCGTATTTACGGCTGGTGCTTGAGGCGAGGTCGTGCGAAATGAAGGACGAGAAGAAGGCCCTGCTGCTCACCTACCTGGGAACGCCCGAGTAGGGGTCGATGACCGCGATCCTCGGCATCTCTGCCTATTACCACGACTCGGCGGCCGCGCTGGTGGTCGACGGCGAAATCGTGGCCGCTGCACAGGAAGAGCGCTTCACACGCATCAAGCACGACCACGCCTTTCCCTCGAACGCCATCACCTACTGCCTCTCAGAGGCGGGACTGGATCCGGGCGACCTGGACTACGTGGGCTTCTACGACAAGCCGTTCCTCAAGTTCGAGCGCATCCTCGAGACCTACCTCGCTTTCGCCCCCCGCGGCTTCCGCTCGTTTTTGAAGGCGATGCCGCTGTGGATGCGGCAGAAGCTCCACCTGCCGCGCGAGATTC
>JAOZUP010000051.1 GCA_029938595.1 Thermoanaerobaculales bacterium
CGTCAACATTGCGGCATGCTTCATTAGGAGTCCTCCATCCCTCGAAAACCCGTCCGTCGAATCATAACCCGAACCACTCGTAGTACATTGGAAAGATGGTAACGATTCCCGCCGGCATGAAATCGTCTCTCTCCCGATGCTGGCTCGGCGCAGCCTTGATTTCGGGCGCTGCGATGCTCTCTCTCACCGCAGGGTGCGACCAGTTATCGGATCCGCTACCACCCCGCTACCCCGATCGGAACACGGTGGCGGCCGGCCCACGATCCATCGGCGTCCCGTACGGACCCATCGTTCTGTTGCGTAGCGACGAACAACTTGTCGCCCTGCGAATAACGTCGGAGTCACAGCTCGGTCAGGTGATCGAGATCGAGTGGTTCGCGCCGCCGGTTGGCGGGAAGGACTTCACGAACGCAATTCGTGGAAAGGGCACTGCGCGTGAACACCGCGGGATCGGGCACATCGCCGCCGGTCCTCTGAGACTCGAATGGTCCCGCGGCTCGGCGGAAATGGGTTGGATCTACTGGCCGGACGAGGGCACGGACCTGGCAGCCTGTTCACGAGTGTGGGCTAGCCTCGATGAAATAGACCCGGACGCCCCCGACGTTCGCTGGTACACGAGGGAGATGTTTGAATAGGTCGCGAAGCGGTTTTTGTACCCGGTTGAGAGATGCAAGATCCAAGATCCAAGATTCAGGATCCAGGATTCAAGATCCAAGATGCAGGTAAGGAACCACTGCGTTTGGGGCGGGTGGCGGATCTTGCATCTTGTGACTTGTATCTTGGATCCGTGTGGGATGGGTGTGAATTCCTAATTCCTAATTCCTAATTCCGAATTCATCCCTGCTATCCTTCCTCGCCATGATTGCGATTTCCGACCTCGGCAAGTCCTACGGCGCCCAGACGCTGTTCGACGAGGTGAACCTCCAACTCAAGTCCGGCTGCCGTTACGGGCTGGTGGGCGCCAACGGCTCCGGCAAGTCGACCCTCCTGCGAATGATAACCAACGAAGAGGAGCCAAGTGCCGGTGCGGTGTCGATGCCGAAGCGGCTCCGACTCGGGGTGCTGGAGCAGGACCACTTCCTCTACGAGGACACCCCGATCCTAGATGTAACCATGATGGGCCACAGTGAGCTGTGGAACGCCCTGGCTGAGAAAGACCGAATCCTCGAGGCCTCAACCGAATATTTTGACGGCGAGCGTTACGCCGAGGTCGAGGATCTGATTGTCAGTCTCGACGGCTACAGCTTCGAGGCCAGATCGGGCGAGATCCTCGAAGGACTCGGCATTCCGACCGATCTCCACCGCCAGCCGCTGTCGACCCTTTCCGGCGGTTTCAAGCTACGGGTCCTCCTCGCCCAGGTGCTCGCCGCTGACCCCGGCGCCTTGCTCCTCGACGAGCCGACGAATCACCTCGACATCATTTCGATCCGCTGGTTGGAGAAATTCCTGACGAGCTATCGCGGATGCGCGGTAGTGATTTCCCATGATCACCGATTCCTCGACAACGTCTGCACCCACATCCTCGACATCGATTACGAAACGGTCACTCTCTACACCGGCAACTATAGGGCTTTTACCGCCGCCAAGATCGCCGCACGCGACCGCAAAGAGGGTGAGATCGCCCGCCAAGAAAAGAAGATCGCCGCAAACAAGGCGTTTGCCGACCGCTTCCGAGCCAAGGCCACGAAGGCCCGACAAGCCCAGAGCAAGCTCAAGCAGATAGACCGCATCGTCATCGAGCCTCTCCCCCGCTCCTCGCGCCGTTACCCGGTCTTCCGCTTCAACCAGGAGCGGCCCAGCGGAAAGGAGGCGCTGCGGGTCGAGGGAGTGCGCAAGGCCTTCGGAGACAACCATGTGTTGGTCGATGTCGACCTCAACGTTCGCCGCGGCGACCGCCTCGCCATCATCGGCCCCAACGGTATCGGCAAGTCGACCCTGCTCAAGATCGCGGTCGGAGATCTGGAAGCTGACGGCGGCGAGGTCCAGTGGGGACACGAGGCGCGCATCGGCTACTTCGCCCAGGACCACCGCCAGGGTTTTGAAGGCCGTGAGGCAACCGTCGAGAGCTGGCTCGCCGCAGCGTGCATCGGCGAGACCGTCGGCGCGGTTCGCAGCCGACTCGGCAGGGTGCTGTTCTCCGGCGACGAGGTGGAGAAAAAGCTCGCCAGCCTTTCGGGAGGTGAGGCGGCGCGGCTGGTGTTTGCCGGCCTCGCGGTCGATCGGCCGAACGTGCTGGTGCTCGATGAGCCGACCAACCACCTTGACCTCGAAGCCATCGAGGCCCTAGTAGCCGGCCTCGAGGCCTACGACGGCACCCTCATTTTCGTGTCCCATGACCGCTGGTTCGTCTCCCGGTTGGCATCCAGGGTGCTCGAGATTACCGAGCGGGGCATCAACGACTACCCGGGGACCTACGACGAGTACCTCGAGAGCTGCGGCGACGATCACCTCGATGCGGATGCAGCGGGGCTTCGCGCAAGACGCGAGAAGCGGGCCGGCAAAGGTGCCGCCTCGAAGTCCATAAGCACCGGCGAGGGTCGCGAACAGGCCAGGAAAGCACGAGAGATCGAGCAGCGTCGCGACGTCGTCACCACCGCCATCGAGAAGGCCGAAAAGCGAATAGAAGAGATCGACGGCGCCTTCTGCCAACAGGGCTTCTTCGAAGACACTTCCGATTCGAAAGTGAAGACCATGCAGCAGGAGCGCACCAAGCTAGGCACCGAACTGGAACGCCTGATGGCGGAGTGGGAGGAGCTGGAAGGGCAGCTCGAGGAGAGGTCAGTTTGAATTAGGAATTAGGAATTAGGAATGCCGCCCATCCACCGGCAGAGATTTCGAATTTCGAATTTCGAAATCAGCAGAGTGGCCCCCGTCAGTCGGTGCGTCGAATTGCGTGGATGGTGAAGCCGTCGCCGTTGGGGTTGGGTAGGATGCGGGCACCGGCGGCATCAGTCGGGATCCAGGGTACGTTGTCAGGCATGACTACCTCGAGATCCTCGAGTTCGAACCCGGTTGGGAGATCCGATACCACGCCTTCGTTCTCCTCGGGTTCAACCGAGCACGTGGAGTAGAGCAGAACCCCGCCCGGCGCCACCAGCTCGAGACCTGAAGCAAGGAGCTGCTTCTGCTTCTCCGCCATTTCACCGACCGAATCCGGACTCAGCCGCCACTTGAGTTCCGGGTGGCGCCGGAATGTGCCGGTGCCGGTGCACGGGGCGTCGAGCAACACCAGGTCCCAGGCGCCGAACGCGAATGGCGGCTGCATCGCGTCGGCAACTGCCACCAAGCACTCCCCCGCCCTGGCCAGAGTCGGTCGCATGAGACCCACCCTGGCCGGCCTCAGATCCGCCGCCGCCGCAATGGCCCACCGGCCGAGCCGGAGCATTAGCGCCGACTTACCACCCGGGGCCGCGCAAAGATCGAGGAACCGGTCACCGTCACTCGAAAGGTTCTTCGCAACGTGGGCCACCAGCTGTGAGCTTGGATCCTGGGCATAGGCGGCACCTTCCTTCACCGATTGAACGAGTTGCCTCGCATTCTCGGGCGCCGACCAGGCGCCCGGGCACCAGGGGTGGGTTTCGAGGTTCACCCCCTCCCGGGCAAGGGTGGACGTGACACTTTCGTCGAAAAACCACACCCAGGTGACCGCCCGTTCCTGCGCGGAGGCCATCGATGACGCGGCCGACTCCGAACCAAAGTTCTCGACCCAGCGGCTGGAGAGCCACTGGGGGTGCGCGAGTCGTACGTCGATGGAGGAGGCCTCGAGAACCTCACGCCATTCCGCCGCCGCCTTTCGTAGCACGGCGTTGACCATCCCCGCTGCCGACGACTTCCCGAGCCGGCGCACCAGGTGGACCGCACCGTCGGTCGCTAGGGCCGGAGGCAGGCCGAGCTGCATCGCCTCGACAAGCCCGATGCGTAGCGACGCGCGCACCTCCGGGTCGAGTTGCTCGAGCTCTCGACGACATCGGGGCTGGAGTACGTGGTCGATCGCTCGCTGCCAGCGCAGCGCCTCGAGCACACGTACCCGCGCCGCCGGCGCCGTGCCACCGGCCGACAGGCGAGAGGAAAAGGCGCCGTCCTCGACCCGCATCAATTGCCGCGCCGCCATCAGCCGGTCAGCTGAGAGTCTCACCTCGGGTCACCCTCTCGCCTATCAGGAAAGCATCTACCGGCATTCGCCTTCGTCCCTCGCGTTGCACCTCGGTAATCCTCGCAGCCGTCTTCTTCCCGCAGCGCACGACGATTCCCTCGTCTTCGGCCGACAGCACCGTTCCAGGGTCCTCTTTTCCCCGCGGAGAAGGTTTGACCTCCTCTAACCCGAAGATCTTCAACCGGCCGTCGCGAAATTTTGTGTAGAGACCCGGCCACGGTGTGAACCCGCGCAATCGGTTAACGAGCTGCCGCGCGGGCATCGACCAATCCACCTTTGCAAAATTGCGGCGCAGCATCGGCGTCTCATTTACGCCGTCAGCAGGCTGCGGGCGCGCGGTCAGGGATCCATCCTCGAGCTCGTCGAGGGTTCTGACGATAAGATCTGCGCCGAGGTCGGCGAGCCGCGGAGCCAGCAGGTCGGCGGTCTCCCGATCCTCGATCGCAACCCTTTGTTGGAGCAGGATCGGACCGGTGTCCATGCCTTTATCAAGCTGCATTGTCGTCACGCCGGTCGCGCGGTCGCCGCACACCAGGGCCCACTGAATCGGGGACGGTCCGCGATGGCGCGGGAGAAGGCTCGGATGCAGATTGATGAATCCATGGCGCGGAATCTCGAGCAGACTGGTCGGAATCAGTTTCCCATATGCGACCACCACCGCCGCATCCGCTTCGATCTCGGCCAGCGCGCGGTCGACCTCCGGAGATTTGAGGTTCTTCGGCTGCAGAATGTCGAGGTCGAGCTGCCGCGCCTTTTCGACAACGGGTGGTGGGGTCACGACCTGGCGGCGGCCAACCGGCCTATCGGGCCTCGAGACAACCAGCGCCACCGAGTGCCTACTCGCCATCAGGCGCTCAAGCGTCGACACGGCAAAGTCCGGGGTCCCGAAGAAGACGATTTTCATCCGCGCAGTGTACACGAAGTCTCCATCTCATTCAGATCTGCTCTCACGGCTCGCGGCGAGCCGTGAGAGCAGATCTGAACAAAGGGAAGATGTTGGAAATCATTGAGAATTCGTATACATTGAACGACTCCGGCCATGCCGGGAAAGAAGGAGCATCGATGGGCATTTCCTCGCCGGACGAGATCCGTGCGGCGCTTGAAGAGATCCTGCCGGGGGTACAGAAACCTACGCGGTACCTCGGGATCGAGCGCAACCTGATTCGCAAACCGTGGAACGACGTCTCGGTTCACGTGGCGCTGGCCTTTCCGGACGCCTATGAAATCGGCATGTCCCACCAGGGAACCCGCATTCTCTATCACCTCGTGAACCGCCGCGATGACGCGCTGGCCGAACGTACCTTCGCGCCCATGGCGGACATGGCCGAGGCGATGCGGGACCAGGGTGTGCCGCTTTTCACCCTCGAGTCCTACCGCGCGACCACCGACTTCGACATCATCGGTATCTCTCTCCAGTCGGAGCTCAACTACATCAATATTCCCTACATGCTCGACCTCGCCGGCATCACCCGCCGCGCGGCGGACCGCGGTCAGGAAGAGCCGTTGGTCCTCGGTGGCGGGCCGTGCACCGCCAACCCCGAGCCGGTAGCCGACTTCTTCGACGCCATCCTCATCGGCGACGGCGAGGCGGCGCTCGACGAGATTCTCGACGCGGTCCGCGACGGGCGGGCGGCGGGCGACGATCGACCGTCACTGCTGCGCCGGCTGGCAACGATCCGCGGCGTCTATGTCCCCACTCTCTACCGGTGGCACCATGGGAGCACTGAGAAAGAGGCACGGTGGGAGAGGCTGGAGGATGCGGCACCGTTTCCGGTGACGCGCGTATGGGTCGATGAGCTTGATCCCGCCGACCAGCCCGAGTCGGTGATCGTGCCCTTTGCCGACGTCATCCAGGACCGCCTCGGCATGGAGATCATGCGCGGATGCACCCAGGGTTGCAGGTTCTGCCAGGCCGGTTACTGGTATCGGCCGGTGCGCGAGCACGACCCGGAAGCGGTTCTCGAGCGCATCGAAGGGCAGGTGGCCGAGACCGGTTTCGAAGAGGTCGGCCTGCTCAGCCTCTCCACCGCCGACTACTCTCAGGTCGAGCCGCTGGTCTCCAGCTTGTCCGAGAGGCTGCGGGAACGCCGGGTCTCGGTGAGCCTGCCGTCATTACGCGCCGACGCGTTCTCGGTGGGGCTGGCGGAGGCCGTGTCGAGGGTCCGCAAGTCGGGATTCACTTTCGCCCCTGAAACCGGATCCGACCGTTTACGACGGGTGATCAACAAGACATTCACTAACGACGACATGGTGAGGGCCGCGGAGGCAGCTTTCGAAAAAGGCTGGAACCTGATCAAGGTCTACGCCATGATCGGCCTTCCGACCGAAACCGACGACGACCTCGAGGAGCTGGCGCGGCTGGCCGAGAACATCCTCAGCGCCGGACGCCGGGTCGCTGGGGGATGCAAGATCCAGGTCAAAATCTCGGTAGGCTGCTTCGTGCCGAAGGCATGGACGCCCTTCCAGTGGCAGCCGTTCACCGGCGTCGAAGAGCTCCGCCGTCGGATTCACTTCCTCAAGCAGCGCTTCAAACGCATCCGCGGTGCACGTTTGAAATGGTCGAATCCGGACGAAGCGGCGCTGGAGTCACTGCTCTCGCGTGGCGGTCGCGGCCTCTCCACGGCCATCGAGCGCGCCCACGATTTGGGTGCGATCTTCGATGGGTGGTCGGATCATCTCGATCTCGGCGCCTGGCATCGCGCGCTCGACGAGACAGACATCGATGTGGAGCGTGAGCTTGGAAAACGAGCCCTGACCGACTCCCTGCCGTGGGACATTATCGATGCCGGCGTGCGCAAAGGATTTCTCAAGGCCGAGTGGCGGCGCGCGCAGAAAGAAGCTGAGACCGAGGATTGTAAGTGGGGCCACTGCTACCGCTGCGGAATTCCCGGAGACGGCACAGACATCCGGCTCGCACCGGACTCGCTACCGGCGCTCGGCGACGTCCTGCCCGAGGAGGATCGGCCCAAAGCAGCGGTCTATCGGCAGCGTCCAATGCCGCGCACTCTACCGGCCGGTCGCGAACAGACCCAGCCACCCGTTCATCGACGGTATCGGGTCACCTTTTCAAAGACCGGCGATGCGCGATGGCTGTCCCATCGCCAGACGATGGACCTTCTCGAGCGCATCGTCCGCGCGGCCGAGCTGCCGGTTCGTTACACCGAGGGATTCAACCCGCACATCAGACTGTCGATGGGTCCAGCTCTGCCGGTCGGTCTTGAGGGTGAGGCCGAGATCTTCGATGTCGACTGCACCGCGCCGGTGCGGCGTCAACACCTCGAAAAAGCCAACTCTTTGCTCCCTGAAGGGATGGAGATCACCGACGCACGGCCCCTGCTTGTCGGCGCCCCGTCGCTGGGCAAGCTCGTGGCCGCGGCCCGCTACCGGATTGGACCCGTGGACGACCGGCGCGTGCTCCTCGACCACCCGGAAGGCATCGACGACGAGGTCCGTCCCGGAATCCGCCGCTGGCAACTTCGCGAGGATAGCGTTCTGGTGGTCGAACTCAACGCCCGCCAGGGAGACGGGCCGATGATCTCGGTCAAACGGCTCCTTCTGGCCCTTGGCCTCGACGAGGACCGGATCGCCCGGATACCGGTCACTCGAGAGGCGCTGGTACTCGAGGCGCGCAAGAAGGACCGGGGAGCCGTTGACGGATCTTCCAAAGCGGCTGTTTCATGAGCCATTGGGTGGTGCACGCGCGGGCGGGCTTCGAGGCACGGCACGCGCTGACGACGTACAAGGGGGAGGTCGAAGCGTCCCACCTTCACGACTGGCAGGTGGAGGTGAGGATTGGCGCCGATACGCTCGGCCCTGAGGGTTACGCTCTCGACTTTCACGAGGTACGCCAAATCCTCGTCGAAGCGCTGGCGCCGCTGCACGAGACCGACCTCAACACCGATCCTGATATCAGCCGGTCGTCACCCACCGCCGAGAGGGTCGCGGAAGTGCTCGCCGAACGCCTCACCCCGCAGTACGAGGCAATCGGTGGTCGACTGCTCTCCCTCAGCGTGTGGGAAGGCCCCGACAATCAAGTCGACCTGATTCTCGAGTAGCCCGTCTGTCGCCGCTTCCGGCTTTGTACTTCGCACTACGCCGTGACAAGTCGCGGCCAGCCGTTTTCCCCGTCCTCTGGTCCTGGGGCGTGAGCCCCAGGAACTCAGTATCACAACACCCAGAAGCCCCCGAAGGGGGCGACAGATCGCGGCTGACGCTGCCCAGCAGAAAGAAGCTAGCCCGCTTTTCTCACCGGGTTTCGTAACGAGGGCGGCGAAGGGTAGTCAGATGTTGGGTTTTTCGCAAATCGGGCGACGCAGGCGTAGTAGCCCTACGTTGAGGAGCACGATTTGCGAAAAGCACGACAGATGGCTGCCATTCGCCGTCCGCAGTAGATACTCGGTGAGAAATGCGGGCTCAGGGTTTCTCAGGAGTCCGGGATCTCCGGCGCGCCGAAGTCGAGCTGCTCGCTCGGTATCTCCGCATTGATCTCGGGACTGTAGGTCGTCACAGTATCCGTGCGAAACGAGTCGTAGACGTTTGACTCATCGACTCTCCTAACCAGGTACGACTGCTTATCGATCCAGATGATCGAGGAGTTCTCGCGCAAGACGACGGCGTTCTCGCCCGATCCGAGCGTCCGTGGCGTCCTGATGCTCTGGCCACGAATACGGAAACACTCGAATCCATCCACCTCCGCATTGTCGATCCTCCGGGCGTAGCTCAGCTCGAGGGCCGATTTCGGCGCGGAGGCGTCGGGAAGAAGCATGGAGGGAATGCGGTGAGAGGCCCCTTGCGAGACGCCCGCTGCGTCGGCGATCGCCCCACCCAGGGTCCCCGGTCTGTTGACGCCCGGCTCCACATCCCGCCAGGTTCGGACGTCGTCCCCCTCGGCCCAGATGATGTAGGACGGCGGCGGGTCGCCGGCGCTCATGTCCTTGAACTCGAAACGAACTCGATCCGAGCGGACGAAAGCGGTCGTGAAGGGCTTTTCCGCAGTCCATTGCGAATTATCACTCACGTAGGTCGTGCCGGCGACACCGGAGTCTCGGTACGAGTCACACCGCGCGTACACCTTCGTAGAAAGCTCCACGATCTGCTCGGCGGTCAACAAATCCGAACGACGTGATGTCTGCGGTTGCTGAGCAAAAACGGCGGTTCCCGAGGAAAGCACCATCACACTCGACAAAGCAACGGCTCTCAGAAGTCTGTATTGCATGTCACGCTCCCTCCAACGACTTTGCCACCAGCTCGATGACATCGTAAGTCGAGGCATCCTCGCGGCCGAGCTCATTCTGGGCGTCGGACAACATCGAGAAACAATAGGGGCAGGCGACAGCCACGTTGGCGGTGCCGCTGGCCTCGAGCTGACCAAAGCGGGTCTGATTGATGCGCTCGCCGAGATTCTCTTCGAGCCACATGCGGCCGCCACCGGCGCCGCAACACATCGCACGGTCGTGGCTGAGCTCAGCCTCACGCATCTTGAGCCCGGGAATGGCGGTAAGGAGGAAGCGCGGGGCATCGTACTCCCCGTTGGTGCGCCCGAGATAGCATGGATCGTGGTAGGCCAGGTCGAGATCGACGGTGCCGGTGAGCTTGACCTTGCCGGCGCGCACGAGCTCGGCAACCAGCTGTGTGCCGTGCACAACCTCGTAGTCCCCCCCGAAATCCGGGTACTCATGGGAGAGGGTGTTGAAAGCATGCGGGCAGTTGGTGATGATCTTCTTCACACCATAACCATTCATCGTCTCGACGTTTTGCTGGGCCAGCATCTGGAAGAGGTACTCGTTTCCGAGCCGTCGCGCAGCATCGCCGGTCGAGACCTCTTCGGGGCCGAGGATGGCGATCCGGATGCCGGCCGCCCGAAGGACCTTTACCAGCGCCCGAGAAACCTGCTTGCCGTGGTCGTCATAGCTGCCCGGCGAGCCGACGAAGAACAGGTACTCGAAATCGCCACCGGCCTCCGATGCCAGTGGGACTCCGAGGTCGGAAGCCCAGTTGCCACGCTCCTCGCCCGGCAGCTGCCACGGATTGCCGTTGACTTCGTAGCCGCGGAAGGCGGGCTGCGCCTCCTCCGGGAACTCGGCCTTCTCGAGGACCAGGTTGCGGCGCATTTCGACGAGCTTGTCGACATAGGTGATGTCGAGCGGGCAGGCGCGCTCGCACCAGCGGCAGGTTGTGCAGGCCCAAATCACGTCCGGGTCGACCACCACCGGCACCAGCTCGTGCTGCGACGCGTGGCCGTCCTCCCCAGGGTCGGCGAGGATCTCGGGTTGCTCTCTGTAGAGTTGATCGCGGACAGATTTCAGATAAAGCACGGGTTGCAGCGGTTTGTGGGTGATGGTCGTCGGACAGAACTCTCGGCAGCGCCCGCACTCGGTGCAGGTGTACATGTCGAGCATCTGCTTCCAGGTGAAATCGGTCACCGCGGAGATGCCGAAGGTGGTGTCCTCGTCGATGTCCTCGAGGTCCATGCCAGGCAGCTTGCCCGGCGCATCCAGGTTGGCGAAGAAGACGTTGAAGATCGAGGTGTAGACGTGGAAGTGCTTGGAGTACGGGAGCTCGTTGGCAAACACGAAGAGCGTGATGAGGTGGATCCACCAATTCACGCTGTAGATCGCCTGCAGGGCTGCCCCGCCGAGCCCAGAGAGCCAGCCACCGACGACACCGGAGATCGGCAGATAGGAGCCGTCCAGATCACCCGCGGCGATGCGGGCGCCCTCAGTGGCAAGATCGGTGATCATCAGAATCGCGATCAGCCCAATCGCCAGCCAGGCACCGAAGCTCTGAACCACACGCTCCTTCTTTTGGATGCCGCGTCGCCAGACGGCGAATCCAAGACCCACCAACACCAGCAGCTCGAAGATGTCCTTGGAGAACAGATAGGCGTGGCCGGCGGGCGTGTGCAGGAGGGGCAGCTCCCAGCCCGCAAAGAGACCCTCGACGACCATGCTCACGGTGCGCAAGCTGACTACCAAAAAACCGTAGAAGATCAGCAGGTGGTATGCGCCGGCGACGGGGTCGTCAAACATCTTTTTCTGGCCGAAGGCGTAAACGAGCATGTGCTTGAAGCGCTCGCCGAGGCGGTCGAATCGGTTGTCGGGTCGCCCCGCGCGGAGGAGCTGGAAACGCCGGCTGAGTGACAGGATGACCGCGCCGACCCCGACGATCGTGAGAATCCAGAACCAGACGACACCGGGAATACCGAGGAACGACCCTGCCGTGGCGTGATGCATGCGACCTCCTTCAAGCTACGATCGCGGATCGACGCAGTGCGGCAATCCACTGAGGGAGTATAGCCAGGCAGATTAGGAATTAGGAATTAGGAATTTCGGATTTCGGATTTCGGATTTCGGATTTCGGATTTTCCATCCCACCTCCCAACGTAAGGTGCGGCGGAGGTACCATTCTTGACATTGTTTGATTCCCGTGCCTTCGAGTCGGCAAGGGGCTTCGGACAAACAATGTCAAGGGTGGCTCCTCTCGGGAAGCGCGTCTGGAAACGGGAATCTCTCGACGAGCTTCCCTAGGAGCGACGAGGTCGGAACTCCCGGCTCTCGTGGATCCACCCACTGCCAATTCTCGGAGGGCGGATCGAAACATTCGGCCTCGACCCGCACCGGGACGACGTCGATCTTCCGATGAGTGATGTGGTGGCGCACGGCCGGCCCAACGATAAGGTAACGGCTTTTCACATCGGGGAGGAGGCGCTTCGCCTCGTCGAGAGGATCGGTTTGATCCTCCAGCTCCGCCAGCGGAGGCAGCCACAGACCTTGAAGAATCGGGCCCTCGTCGATCCGCCGCAACAACCATGCCCCCTCACGATCGACACAGCACGCCGCGACCCACCGTAGGGCGATCACAGCCCTTCGCCGCCGCGGCGGGGGGTAGGCCTCCGGCTGTCCCTCCGCATTCGCTCCGCAGTCTTCGCTGAGAGGGCAAGCGGCGCAGTCGGGACCGGCGGGCCTGCACACCACGGCGCCGAGCTCCATCAGCGCCTCGTTAACCTGACCCGGGGGCACGCCGTCCATCAGACCGGCGATCCAGGTTTCGAGCCGGCGACGCCCCTCGGCCAACCGCGGATCGGTCTCCATCGCAAGCACCCTGGCGCCTACCCGCATGACGTTTCCATCGAGCACCGGCACCGCCTCGCCGAACGCTAGTGAGGCGACTGCAGCCGCGGTGTAGGGTCCGATTCCCGGCAGTCGCTCGAGGTCGGAGGCCGTCCGCGGCAGGTATCCGGTGCCCGCAGCGACCTTGCGCGCAAGGCGGTGGAGATTTCGCGCCCGACGGTAGTATCCGAGTCCCGACCAGGCCGTAAGGACCTCGTTCTGGGTCGCTGCGGCGAGAGCTGCAAATGTCTGGAAACGCTCGACAAAGCTCGCAAATCGAGGCGCCACCCGATCAACCTGGGTCTGCTGAAGCATGATCTCGCTGACCAGCACGAGGTACGGATCGCGGGGCTCGGAGCGCCAAGGCAGATCACGAGCACGGGTCCGATACCAGTCGAGGAGAGCGCGGGACGTCATGACACACATGCTACATCCACCTCGGTCTGCCTCAATCACGCTATAATGCGCCCGGCACAGCACGTAACAATCGTTGGACGAAGGGCAAAAGCATCCATGGGAGTTGACCGGAAAGCCGAGGATGAACGCTTGACCGCATTCATGATCGGTTATCAGAAAGGCAACATGGATGACTTCGAAGGGCTTTACGCCGCCCTCAAACAACCCCTCCTTCGCTACCTGTGGACCTTCGTGCGCAACGCCACGGTGGCTGAGGATCTGCTCCAGGAGACCTTCCTCCAGATCCATCGGGCGCGTCAAACCTACACCCCTCCGCGTCCGGTTCGTCCGTGGATCTACGCCATCACGCGGCACGTGGCGCTGATGCACCTGAGGTCCGGCCGACGCCGCAAGGAAGTGCTGGCCAACGATCAGCTGCCGGAGGTCCCGGTGCCGCCGGAGATGGAGAAGCTGGCAGATCATGCAACTCTGCATAAAATGCTTTCCGAGCTTCCCCGCCCCGCTCAGGAGGTCCTGATGCTGCACCACCTTCTCGGTATGAGCTTCCTGGAAGTCGGGCAAATCCTGGGGATCGCCGCCGGCACGGCGAAGGTTCGGGCACACCGGGCTCTGAAGGTTGTCCGCATTCGGCTCGAAGAACAGGGAGGTGTGGCGTGAGCACAGACCTGCTTCTCGAGGCCCTGCGTCGCTCCATTTCGGACGATCTTGTACCGGTGCGGCCACTTCCGCCGGCCTGGATTCGCACCCTGCAGGCTGCGGCCGTCGCAGCCATCGGTCTCGCATTGGTGGTTTTCGTCTTCAAGCTCTCGCCCCGCCCCGACATGGAGCAGCTTCCGATGTGGCTGAGTTGGGGATGCACCGCACTCCAGCTCGGAATAGGCGTGCTGCTGCTGGGCATGGCGCTGCGCGAGGCGGTCCCCGGCCAGGGAGTGCCAATCGGTACTGTGGCCCTCGGGGTGGGCACGGCGGTGCTAATTCAGATCCTGGTCGGCATCGCGACCTGGATGCACAGCACCGGGATGCCGCTGGAGAAAGGACATGGCCTTTCGGCGGGTATTACCTGTACAACCCACGATATCGCCATGGCTCTGCCGGCCCTTCTGGTCACGGTGTGGTTGGTCTTCCGGGCACTGCCGCTGCGTCCTTCGATCGCCGGACTTCTTGGCGGTGCCGGAGCAGCCGTGACCGCCGATGCGGTCACCCACATCCTGTGCCCAATGTCCGACCTGCGCCACGTCCTCGTGTGGCACACCGGGGCTCTCATCGGTCTGATGCTGGTTGGATGGCTTGCGGGCAAGCTGTGGGAACGCAATCGGTTCGGACAAGGCTGACCCAGTTTTGAGTTCTTAGTTTTGAGTTATCCGCCTCCCCCCCTGAACCTGGGAGGATGGGTTGGAACTCAAAACTCATAACTCAACACTTACCTCTCGGCCCTTGAATACCAGCTACAATGTGGCGGTTCGAATACAAAACCCCCCTGGAGGCCCCATGAGCCAAGGCATCGACTTCAGTCAATTGTCGCTTCTCGACACCCTCGACCTCGCCATCTATGTGGAGGAGGAGGCGAAGGACCGTTACGAAGACTTCGCCCAGCAGATGGAA
>JAOZUP010000052.1 GCA_029938595.1 Thermoanaerobaculales bacterium
GCACGATTTGCGACAAGCACGGCGGGACGCCGCGATTCGCCGCCCGCAGTAGACATCCGGTGAGATATGCGGGTTAGATCTGCACCGCCTGCTATCGTGTTTGCACGGCTTCTGTAGGGCCGCGGAGTACGCACACGACAATGCATACCAAGATGCCGAACCGATCGAAATATTCGCGTGTCTGGCTCATCCTCTCTGTGTTGGTTGTCGTTTTGGCTGAGGTGGCGTTCACAACCATGGTCGTGCGCAGCCGCGGGCTCTTCGAGTACATAGGTTTGGACTACCGGGGATCGCGGGCCGCGGGCGAAGCGATCCTCGAGCACGGCCTGGGTGCAGCCTACAATTCGCAGATCCTGGAGGAGTCCCAGCGCAGGCTGTTCGATCGGTACGTTATCGAGTCGGAGGAGCACGGCCTGCCGTTCTACGTGGTTCCTGCACCCTATCCTCCGCCTTTCACGCTCGCCTTTGTCCCGTCGACCTGGTTGCCACCCGTGCCGGGCTACCTCGTCTGGACACTCTTCCACGCGTTGGTGCTCGCGGTTTATCAGCTCCGTCTGGCGAGAGCATTCGGCGTCTCCAAACCGGGGTGGCTGATCGCCGCCGTCGTCCTGTCGTTCCCGGCATTCATTAACCTGATCATGGGTCAGATCAGCGTCTGGCTGGTGGTCTTCTTCGGCGAAGCGGTCATCGCCTTCGACCGGCATCAACGATTTCGGACCGGGGTTTGGCTCGGCCTCCTGGTGTGCAAGCCACAGGTCCTGGTCCTGTTCCTTCCGGCGCTGGTGCTTGCCCGCCAGTGGCGGGTGCTCCTGGGCATGGTCGCGTTGGTGGTGGTCCTGATCGTGCCGACCCTCGTGTTCGCCGGCGATTGGGTTGCCGGCTTCACCGAAGGGATCCTCAGCGCCGCCGGATCAACCGGCACCGTCATGAACATTTTTCCCTCGTCCATGACCAACTGGCGCGCGTTCGGAGTCAACGCGGCGAGGTTGTATCCGTCGTCGGTGGTCTGGGGATTCGCCCTCACAGCTATGATCGCGACAGGCATCGCCGGTCTCTCCTGCTCCATTGGTTTGCGCACCACCGATCGGCACCGGACGGCCGTCGCCTGGCTTGGACTGGCTGCAGCCACCTGCGCCTTCACGTGGCACGCGCACGTCCACCAGCTGTTGCTGCTCGTGCCCCCGCTCTACGCCGTCCTCGCCGCGGTGCCTCGCCTAACCCGCATTTCTCACCAGCTTTCTGCTGCGGCCAGCGATACACCACGCCCAGCGGAGTTTTCTCGCCTCGGGGTGCTCGACGTACTGTCAAGTACGACTCCGCGCCCCTCGGATCGTAAACACCGCTGGGCACGGCACCTCGCTGCCCTCGCGACGAAAGCTGGTGAGAAACGCGGGCTAAAAGACGCCGTCACTCTCTGGTTGTTAGGATCGTCGGCCATATTCGTGCTCGCGGCATTCACCCTCAGCATCGGAGAGGCGCACGACATCCTCGGCGTGACACTGCTGGCCTGCCTCGTCGCCGTCACCACCGTCTGTGTATTGGCGCTGCGTTCCTCCGGGACCTCGCACCCGCGCCAGGTTCCAAGATCCTGAAGTCCAGCACCCACCAGATAATCGCCGAGATCGTTGGGTGCCGATGTGGCACCCATGGCAGCTGACTACTGGTTTCGGGACGACTCCATGTGGACCGCTTTCAACACTTCTCTCGTGAGGTCCCAGCGATTGAAGCCCTGCCGTCCGTAATCCAAACCGCGGCGCACGATGACGAGATCGCGCGCGTTCGTGTAGACTTGGCTGCTCAGGATGAAATCCCCGAAGCGATCCACGCCCACAAGCGTGTTCCGCATACCGATGCGATCGAGAATCGCTTGCCGCGGGAACTCCAGGTACGTCTCCTGGTTCCCGAGGGCCCGCTTCATGGCATAGACAGCGAGCAGGGTGTCGTAGTTCTCGTAGTCCCAGTACGTGCCGGGCTCGCGGATCAACCCGCGATTTCTCATGTCCTGGATCGAGCTCGCGCCGGCCCAGTACGCCAGGCCGGAGCCGGTGGCGTATTCGAGACCGGCGTTGTCCACTGGATAGAGGCCGCTCGACATGTTCAGAACGTGCCGAAGGGTGATGGCCGAACGGGGATCGCTCTCCGGCGACACGACTTCAGGAAGGAAATCGAACCCGAGCGGCTCGTCCAGCGCCATACGCCCCTGATCTGCCAGCATACCGAAGAGTGTTACGGCGATGCTCTTGGCCGTCGACCAGGTACGGGTCCTCGTCGTAACGTCCACACCCGGCGCGTAACGCTCGTGCATGATTTGCCCGTCCTTGACGATGAGCAAGCTGAGCGTCACTTGCTCAGGCGACTCGCGGTCGAAGGCCCAGTCGGAGGCCGCCTGAAGCGCGGTGGCATCCACCCCCGCCGGGAGTGGCTTGTCTTCGGTCCGATCACCATCAGGCCACGGAATTTCTGCGGGATTGCCCGGCACCATTAATGCCCATTTTTTGGCACCATCTTTGTGCGGCGAGGATCAGCGGGAAATCACCTCGATCACCCGTTGCCCTTGGTGATGCAATCCGTACTCGTCCACCGCCAGAACCTCCAGATGGTGGGGGCCGGGGGATAGGTCTGTGGGAAGCGGTGCCGACCACAGGTGGTGGGAGGGCTGCGGGTCGACCCAGGCCTTGACCAGCGTCCTGTACCTCGCGTAGAGCTCTTCGATGAAGGGGTCGAGGCGAACCACCGGCTGCATCGGGAAGGGCTCGCCGCCGTCGATCCGCAGAGTGAGGCGAGAGTTCGGCCCGCCGTCAAAGAGATTCACCAGGACCTCGGTGGAGTGCAGCTGCTCCTGGTCGACCGGCGCGTTCAGCAGCTCTCCCGGGCGGTAGTAGAGCAGGTTGGTCTCCAGGGCGCCGTGGAAGGCGGAATCGAGCACGATCCTCATCTGATCGGTGGCTCTCTTGCCCGCCGCGCGGAACTCGACGCGGGCGTCCGTTCCATCGACATGGAGCAGGTAGTAGCCGTTGGGCGCACCATCCCACTGCCAGGCGGTGGGGATGCCCCGTGGATCCAGTGGACCGCTCCACCAGCTACCCGAAGCGGCCGAAAGGGTGTGCTGGTGCAGAGCTTCCTCGCCTGCGAATCCTTCCTCCTGACCGAAATAGATGTGCTCCGACTGGTGCATGTGCCCAGCCAGTGCCAGGAGGTGTCTGCGGCCTTCGAGCTGGGCCAGGAGCTCGCGCCGGTCGGCGACGTTGATCGTGGGGTCATCCGCTCCGAGGCGGCTTGCCAACGGGATGTGCATCGTCAGGACGACCAGGTGGTTCTTCGGTACCGCTGCGAGATCCTGCCGGAGCCACTCGAGCTGCTGGTCTCCCAGCTTGCCTACGTAGCTGCCGGCCCCGCGGGGATGGACCTCCTCGCGGCCCACGCCCTGTCCAAGGTAATGAACCGTGTCGAGGGCGACGAAGTGGACCCGGCCGTAGTTGAACGAGTAGTAAGCCGGCCCGAAGTGGCGTTTGAAAGTTTCACGGGCGTGGGAATGGTCCTTTGCGAGGTAGTTGATCTCGTGGTTGCCGGGGAGGTTGTACCAGGGAATGCCCACCGTGGAGACCAGGGCGCTGTAGCGGGGGAACAGTGCCAGATCATCGTAGAGGATGTCGCCGAGGGTCAGGCCGAAGGCTGCGTCGCTTCCGCCCAGCTCCGCCAGGATGTCGTCCCGCAGGAACTGCAGCTCCGCCTCGTTTTGGGGCTGGGTGTCCGCCAAGAGAAGCACTTGGAAATTTTCTTGCGGGACAACCCGGGTCAGCGGGAAGTCCACCGACTTCGGCAGGGAGCCCGTCGCATCCACGCCTCGGAAGCGCAGCTCGCCGGCGGTTTTCGAGCCTTCCGGATAGTGACGGTAGTAGAACTGCGGCCGATTCTGCTCATCGAGGGGTACCGCAAAGCCCGCAGGCTTGCTAATGAACAGGATGCTCTCCGCTTCGATCTCCAGTTCGTAGAGCCCATTTGCATCGCTGAGGACGACAGTACGACCATCCGAGACGGCGACTCCGGCAATGCCAGGTTCGCTCGTGTCTCGCTGGCCGTTGCCGTTGAGATCTTCGAAGACGAGTCCACGAGCCGACTCACCCAGGGCGGGCAGAAAGAACAGAACAAACGAGAGAAACCAAACCACCAAGGCGCGTTTCATCCCACCTCCAACCAAGCCCCATTGTGAGGAGTTTGTAGCTTCACTCACCGTCGAATCTACCGGCCTCAGGCCAGGGTGCCGACAACGATATCGGTGCAGGTGTGAGGCCGTTGGTCCGCAAAAGAACGCATCCGGGGAGCGCCGGCGCTCGCCCTGTTGTGTTTCCTGGTCGGTTATCACCCATGATTCCGCCTATCCTTCGCGTTTGCCCACCCCTGGAACAGCGATCTTCCGTTTCTCAGGATCGGGATGCTCACGGTAGAGAATAGCCATCCGCCCCACTGTGCCCACGCATTCGCAGTTGACGCGCGCCTCGATGAGAGGCACGAGGTGCTCCCGCTCGTCCCTTTCGGCAGCGATTTTCACTTTGATTAACTCGTTGGCCTCGATGGCAGTGTCGATGGCGCGAACCACGCTTTCACTCAGTCCTTCTTTTCCTATTTGCACCAGCGGTTTGTAGCCGTGGGCAACGCCCCGCAGGTGCCTCCTCTGTGAACCCTTGAGTTCGCCCATGGTACCTCCCGTTACGAACCCGCAGGGTAGCATTAGCTTAGAATGCTACCCACCCATCACAATGCAACGATGCAATGGGTGGCACCCATGGCACCCATGGCTGTTTTTCTAGGATGCCGCCGGACTGCGAGCGATCTCGTCAGCGGTGGCGTTCTCGACCTTGAGCACCGTGACGTTGAAAACCACGTCTTTGCCCGCGAGCGGGTGATTCCCATCCAGGCGCGCGGTGGTGTCGTCCAATTTGACGATGGTGAGCGGGAAGCTCTGCCCGTTTCGATCCGTTGCGGTCACCATGTCTCCAACCTTGACATCCGGAGGAAGTTGCTCGCGCGGGGAGTCGACGATTCGCTCTTCGTTGCGTTCCCCGAACGCATCCGCACAGGCGATTTCAATCACCTTGTTCGCGCCCTCTTCGAGGCCGGATACAGCATTTTCGAGCGCGGGTAGAAGCTGGCCGACGCCGTGCAGATACTGCATCGGTCCGACGCGGGAAGAGGAGTCGAGCAGGTCGCCATTGCTGTCTGTGAGCTCGAAATCCAGGGTGACGACGCGTCCGTCGCGGATGTCCGCCACACCGACAATGGGTTCGCGCTGGACCTCTGGGTGTTGGTGATCGCCGCATTCACCACCACCCCCGCCACAGGTCTGTGCCTCCCCAAATTCGCGGCATTCTCCGTTGAGGAACAGCTGGACGGCATCACGGACGGATCGGGCGTCTTCCTTGAAGTGCACGGCGATTCCAACCTGCTGAAATCCTGAAAGCGGGCGCTGGCCCATGCCGCCGGCAAGCAGGACCTCGACGCCTTGCCCCTTCAGGAGCTGGACCGGCGCCATGCAGCCACCCTGTGCGTGGCCGGCGTTCTCAAGAATAGAGACCTCGGCGATTTCCCCATTCCCGACAGTGACGATGGTGAACGCGCCGCAGTGACCGAAGTGTTCGGAGATGGTGGCATCGAGGCCCCCGGGATTATCAGAAGGGATCGCAATCAGCATGAAAATCTCCTTGTACGGGTGGCGATGGTACTCCGCGCTCCGATCGCTGTCGAGTGGCAATTCTGAGAGGCGAAATGGCACCGATGCCGATCGAGATGCGATATCCTCTCCCATCGAGAATCGAGGTTGTCCAATGGTTCGAGGAAGCAAAGGCATGAAGTTGGGATCGACACGATCCGGGAAGTCGGGCAAGGCGCGGTTTTTCGCCGTGTTGCTGCTGGCGGTCGTCATCGCGTTCGGCGCCTGGTATGTATTCCGGGTCGGGCCGGCACCGGAGATCAATCTGGTAACCGAACGGCCGGCGGTGGGCCGGTCGAATGGAGTGACCGCCGTATTTAGCGAGCCCAAGCTCGGGCTCGGCACGGTCCGGCTCGAGCTGATTCAGGGAGACCGCACTGAGCTCCTGGCCGAGGAAGTCTTTGCCCCCGGCTCCGGCATCCCCTTCGTCGGCAGCGCCGGGACCGCCCAGGCGGTGCTCGAGGCGACGGTGGGCACCGACGCCATGGGCTGGCTCGTGGAGGGTGAGGTGGTGCTCAGAGCTACCGCCGAGCGGGCGTCGGGACCGTTCAGGTCGGTGGCGCCGGTGTCGGTTGAGAGCACCCTGCCGGTTCGGTTGCGGCCGCCCAGGCTGGGGGTGGTGTCCACCCAACACTACGGCCGTCAGGGCGGAAGCGGAGCTGTGGTCTACCGCGTTGGCGAACACGTCGTGCGATCCGGAGTTCGAGCCGGGCAGGTGGAGTCGCCGGGCTCTCCCCGTCCAGGTGGCGGATCCAAAGATCGATTCGTCTTCTACTCGCTGCCCTGGAACGAGGCCAATTCCGCCGAGATTCGTCTCTTTGCCGAGGACGACGCCGGCAACCGTGCCGAGCAGCCCTTCCTCGACATCTTCAAGGCCATGCCGGCGCGGACCGACATCATCCGCCTGAGCGATGCGTTCTTCGAACGGGTCGTGCCGGCCATCGCCAGCCAGACCCCGGGTTTTGACGCCAGCGGCTCCTTGCTCGACCAGTACCTTCGGATCAACGGCGATCTGCGTCGTGCGGAGCTGGACCGGGTGGCCGAGCTCAGCCGGGACAGCGAGCCGGCCTTCCTGTGGTCGGGCCCCTTCCTCCAGATGCCCAACTCGGCCCGTGCGGCCAACTTCGCCGAGACCAGATCCTACTTGTACGAGGGTCGCGAGGTGGACCAGCAGACCCACCTCGGCCTCGACCTGGCATCCACCGCCCGCGCCCCGGTGCCGGCGCCCAACTCGGGCCGGGTGGTCTTCGCCGGCTGGATGAGCCTCTACGGCAACGCGGTGATCATCGACCACGGGTACGGGCTGCTGTCGTTGTGCGGCCACATGTCCACGGTCGACGTGGCGGCCGGCGACAGCGTCACAAAGGGTGATCGCCTCGGCACGAGCGGCACCACCGGACTGGCCGGCGGCGACCATCTCCACCTCGAGGTCTTCGTTCACGGCCAGTCGGTGGACCCCATTGAGTGGTTCGACGCCAAGTGGATCAGGGACAACCTGGCCACCAAGCTCGAGGTGCCGATTCAGTAAGGGTGCTACGCGAGACTCGTGCAATTCCCCAAGTTGAGCTGATTATCGAGAAGGGTTGACCCACTGCCCATTTTCGACACGCGCGATCGGCGACGTCGGCTCAGGGCCTCCTTCGAAGACTTCGATGGCGCAAACACCTTGCCGTTCAAAGGCATCCAACAGCCGCAGCTGAAAGGCGCCCGCGCCCGGACCGCTGGTTCCGATACACACGGTGCCGGCGTCGAGGGGGCTCTCGCCTTCAAAGACAAGGCAGGTTTCCCACTCCAATTCCGGCGTGAGACCTGCCAGCAGCGACAGCACCAGGTCGCTGGTCGCAATGCCGGGGAACGCAGAATCGGTCGCCGTCCGATCGTAAACGAAGCTATAGGTCGATTCGGTCATCACGGCCTCTCAAAGAAGTGGTCTCAGGTTCCAGACTCTCAAGGAGTTCGAGTGGCCAGGTTGCCCTGTTGAATGACCTACACTGCCGTTTTGGCGGCCCGTTTTTTGGCCTTTTTCGCCTTCTTTTCCTTGGGTGAGAGCTTGGGCTTGTTGGTCTTCTGTTTCTTCACTTGGCCTTTAGCCATCTCATTTCCTCCATCCGTCGGCGATAGGATGGTTCGGCCGCGCGGCCGATGGTCGCCGGGAGTTGCCACTGTACACCCTCATGCGGTTGATTGTGCGTGGAGGAGTGCCCGAATCACCCCAGGCGACGCCGCCTTTTCCTGGCGCGCCGCGGCGCGGGGCGTACAATGTGTTCGAGCAGAAAGGAGGTCACCATGTGTGCCTCTCGATCCTGCGATGAACTCGACTCTCGATGTGCAGTGCGATCCCCGCTCCGGCATCCTCGTGCGTGCCGACGGCCGGCGGGCCGACGGGGGCGCCCACCGGTCGTTCTCCTCGGCGCGATGCTGTGGGCCATGGCTATTGCCCTCGCCGGCCCGGCGGCCGGTCAAGACGGGGGAGGGGAGGGGAAGAGCATGAACGACGCGCAGGTCATCGACTGCCCGGCGACGGTGGAGAGCCTGGTGCTCACCGTGGTCGTCGACAATGTGCCCGGCCGTGAGGATCTCGAGACGGCCTGGGGCCTGGCCGTCCTGGTCCAGGGGGCGAACAAAACTGTCCTGTTTGACACCGGTCCGGATGGTCCACTCTTGCTGGGCAACCTGCGCCGCCTTGGCATCGACCCGTCTACGGTCGATGCGGTGTTTCTTTCCCACGATCACCGTGATCACACCGGCGGGATGCGTGCTTTCCTCGAGGCTAATCCGGACGTCACGGTCTACCTCCTGCCGTCCTTTTCCGCCGAGGTCAAGACCGCTGCCACCTCTGCGGGGGCTGAGGTAATCGAGGTTGCCGGCCCCTTGTCCCTGTGTCCCGGTCTGTGCACGCTGGGCCGTCTCGGGGTCGACATCCCCGAGCAGTCCCTCGGGGTGCACACGCCCGAGGGACTTGTCCTGCTCACCGGCTGCGCTCATCCCGGCGTGGAAAATATCGTGGCCAATGCCCGCACGTTGACCGGAGGCGACGTGTTACTCGTTGCCGGGGGCTTCCACCTCCGTTCGGCGAGCCCCACTGAGATCGACGCGGTCGTGGCTGCGCTGGTCAACCTCGGCGTCCGTAACGTGGCTCCCAGCCACTGCACAGGCGACGGAGCCCGGCAAGTCTTTGCCGCCACCTTCGGCGACCGCTACCACCCATCGGGCGTGGGCACGGTTCTCAACCTCGCGGACCTGACCAGATGACCCGCCCGCGCTTCAAGTGAGCATTGGCACCGTATTGGCACCCATGCTCTGCCGCAGGTTGCTCCTACGGTGCCGGCACCGTGGTCGACCAGAGAGTCGTGTCTCCCGACTCGAAACCATCGGCGAATACCCCATCGGGCAGAAAGACCATCACCAGACCGTCAGTGCTGGAGGTCTCGGTCCCGGCGGAGATTGTGGTGCCCAGTGGCTCGACGAAGGAGCTCCCACCACCGCCTGCGCCATTGGATCCACCGCCGCCACCGCCGTTGAAACCGCCGGCACCACCGCCGCCGGTGTTGCCGCCGGCGCCACCACCACCGAAACCGCCATCGGCGCCAACGCCTCCAGTGCCTCCTGCCCCGCCAGATGCGATACTTGCGCCTCCGGTGCCGCCATCAGCACTCCCTCCGCCGTCACTGAGTAGGCCTGCTCCACCCGATCCACCGAAGGTGCTGGCGCTACCACTCCCGCCGTTGCCCCCGGCTCCGGCGACCCCGGGGTCGGTGCCGGTGCCGTCAAACGCGTTCTGGCTGGGGCTTCCGTCCGGGTTTCCTGGGTAGGAGTGAGCCGTACTGGCTCCTCCGCCGGCTGCCACCAGGAGCCCGATCAGGTCAGGGGTTCGGTAGACGAACGTCCCGCCGCCGCCTCCGCCCCTGCGATCGGCCGAGTCCTGCCCCTGGCCCCCCACGAGAATATTCAAAATCTCTCCTGGCGTTACAGCCACCATCGCGGTGATCGAGGCTCCGCTCCCTCCTGCGTATCCAGGTGGATTCGAGGACACATCGGAGGTGCCGCCGCCACCGCCGATGGCAGTGATGCCAAGATGCGAAATGCCGGCCGGCACCTGGTAATGCTGGATCGAGCCCGTGTAGACAAAGACCTCCAAGACGCAATGGCTCACGATCACCCGGCCGTTGCTGCTCTTCGAATTTTCTGAGGCGACTACGAAAGTGCCGGAGGTGTGGACGTAGGATCCACCGCCACCACCATCACCGTTTGCTCCCCCGGCGCCACCGCCGTTGAAGCCCCCGGCAGCGCCCCCACCGGTGTTGCCGCCGGCTCCGCCGCCACCAAAACCGCCGTCGGCGCCCACGCCTCCCGTGCCTCCTTCCCCGCCGGATACGATACTCGTGCCTCCGCTGCCGCCACCTGCACTCACTCCGCCGTCACTGAGTAGACCTGCCCCACCTGATCCACCGAAGATGCTGGCGCTGCCACTCCCGCCGTTGCCCCCGGTTCCAGCGACCCCGGGGTCGGTACCGGTGCCGTCGTATGCCGTCTCAACGGTGCTGCCATTCATCTGCCCTGGGTTCCAGCTCATGCCTGCCGCACCACCGCCGGCAGCCACCAGAAGTCCGTCCACAGTTGGAGATCGATAAACAAACGATCCCCCTCCTCCACCGCCCATACGAAATTCCGAGGCCTGCCCCTGGCCCCCCACCAGGACTGAGAGCACCTCCCCGGGAGTTACCGGAAACACGGCTGTGATGAGCGCGCCGCCGCCTCCCGGGCCTGGAGACGGACCAGACGACGTCGAAGATGTACCGCCACCGCCGCCGATGGCGGTGATCGTCAGTTCCGACACCCCGCTGGGCACGACATAGGTCTGGGTCGCTCCTGTGTACTCGAAGGACTGCTGGCTCCCGGGACAGCCCTCCTGTGCCCCGGCCATGGAGCCATAAAAGCAGCTCCCCACCACCATCGCACCCACAATCAAGCCGTGGCGTCGAGTCATTGCGTTGGCCCTCCCCTTGCTAACAAGTTTATGTCATCCACTTTTCTCAATTTCCGAGGCCCCCTCTGAGTCCCTCGAGGTACCCCGCCGGCAACATCGCGCCGTGTGCCTCCGCTTCCAGAGCTGCTGCCAAAGCCTCTTGCCTTCGGCCCAGAGCCAGAAGCGCGTACGACCGATTCTGAAGGAAGAGCGGATTCCCAGGCGCCAGCTGCAGCGCTCGCTGGAAGGAGATCAGAGCCTCACCGGGATCTCCCCGGTCGAGAAGGGTCACACCGAGCTCGTTGTGCATCGATGCATCGTCCGGCACCAGCTTCAGGAACGCCTGGATCTCCTTCAGGACCTCATCCCCTAGACCCAGCGCCTTGAGGACGATCACCCGGTCCCGGCGAGCGTCGGTTGAGAGGGGATCCAGGGCAAGAGCCCGGTCCAGGAGGTCCAGCGCCAGAGGAAGATCGCCCTGCCGGGCCGCCACCGCAGCCCGGTTGCAGAGGGCCACCGGGAACGCCGGCCGGAGTTCCATGGCCTTCTCGTAAAACGGGATGGCCCCCTCTAGATCTCCTCTCTCGAATTGGATCCGTCCCAGGTTGTTCCACGCATCGGATGTGCCGGGATCCAGATCCACCGCACGCTGAGAGTCCTTCTCCGCCTCGTCCAGCCTTCCTTCGTCGAGCCGATAGCCACCCCGGTTGGTCCACGCCACGGCCGCTGAGTCAGGGTAGCGCTCGATGACGCTGCTCCACAACGCCTCGCTGTTCTCCCAGATGCCGATTCGTCCCACAGTGGCGAAAGCAAGGACGCTCAAACCGACAAGCGCCACCGGTCTGGCGAGGTTCTGGTAGAACCGCCTTCGGCTCAACTCCTCGAATCCGCGCCCCACCAGAAAGGCAACCCCCACAGACCCCACGTAGGTGAATCTCTCCGCCAGGAAGGCATCACCGGCGCTCACCACCTGGAGGACGAAGAGCAGATTCACCGAGAAGAAGGCCAGGCCGAAGGCCAGATCACGGCGCCACTTGCCGCCCTTCGCCACCAGCACCGCCAAACCAACGAGGATCACAGCCCCGAGGTAGTGGCCGGGCGAGAGCTCGGTGGGGTAGGGGTGGTACGGCGACAGACCAACGGGGAGAAGCTGCTTCCCGAGCTGAGCCACCAGCGACCAGGCGCCCAGAACAACTCGCTCGACCAGGCTGAGATTGGATAGGGCAGCCCCCAGCGCCCCGATTCGCACCTGAACAGAAAGCCCCAGATAGCCGACGACAAATGAAAGGAGAAAGAGCGGGATCTTCTCCACTACCCAGCGCGCCGGACGGTCTTGGCGACGGAACCAGAGATCCAGCAAGAGGAGGCACAGCGGCAGAGTCACCGCCTGGATCTTCGAGAGCAGAGAGAGGGAAAAGAGCGGCAGGATCAAAGCCCACGTGCGCCACGTGGGACACCCGCGTGCGAGAGCCCGGGCGTAGACGAGGAGCGCCAGGAGAAAAAAGACGGCGAACAGCACGTCCTTGCGCTCGGTGACCCACACCACCGACTCCACCCGCATGGGGTGAACCCCCCAGAAGAGCGCCGCAACTGCTGCGGCCTCGGGCGTCAGACCGAGACGCCGTACCAGGGCAAAGACCAGCACCACGCATGCCAGATGGAGCAGGATGTTGTCCAGGTGGTAGAGCCACGGCGCGAGTCCCACCAGCCGATACTCGACGGCGTAGGTCAGGATGGGCAGGGGGTTGTAGTTCCCGGAGACCGGCTCGCTGAAGATGGCCCCGAGGTTCTCCACCGAGAGCTCCCGGATCCGCATGTTCTCCGTCACGTAAGGCGGATCGTCCCAATTGACAAACCCACACCAGAGCGCCGGCATGAAGACAGCCGCCGTGACCACAAGAACCACCGCCAGGAGCACCCGGCTCTTCAGTCTGGCCCGCGACTCCTTGCTCCCTCCTGGGGTGCCACATTCCGCATCGATGCATGTGTGGTACCGATGATGTGACTGGCCTAGTTCGGGCACCTTTTTGAATGGTGGTGTCAGGGAACTGGTACCCCGAGCGGCCCCAGTTTCTCGAACTCCCAAAGGTCGCGAATTGGTATGCCCTCGTATCCCTTGTCCGGCAGGTGGGGCTTGTGTTCGCGCACGCGTTCGATCGCATCAAGGTGTATTCGAGTCAACCGATAGCCCCTTGAGAGGTACAGTCCCGCTGCGCGCAGATTGTCGTTGGTCATCAATGCCCAGGCGCGGCCGAGCCCGAGGTTGTGGAATTTGCTCTCGACAGCTTCGAGCAGGCGTCGGCCAAATCCACGTCCACGGATGAGGGTATCGAGGGTAACGATCTGGCCCGCCGGCCCATCGACCTGATAGGTCACCAACCCGACCACGTCGTCTTGATCGTCGACGAGGGCGATACCCTCGACATCCGAGGGCGTGTAGACCGTGCTGAGGCAAACGACGAGGCCGTACCAATGGTCTTCCCACACCTCCTTGATTTCTTCTTGTCTGGCTGACCTCAGACGCATATCGTGTTTTCGAAGTGGTGCCATTTCAACCTCCTTGGCAAGGCCCGCGGGTGCCACGTACCTCATTGTTGCATTGTCACATTGTATTGGGGGCCGTGGGCATTGATCACCTTGGGGTCTGTATTGACCTTATCTCTCCCGCCGCTGATTCGCGGCGCGCTGGAAAAACTCTGTGGGCGGCCTCGATGAGCTCCACTCGCCGGTCAGCACTTCGTTGCCGGGGGGGCCGGGGAAGGCGCGGATGGCGAGTCGATGGGCGTCGAGCCACAAGCGCGGCGACGCTTCGTCGGGATCGTGGGAGCGCACGGTGCCGTACAGGGGATCGCCGAGGATCGGCAGGCCCTCATGGGCGAGCTGGACCCGGATCTGGTGCTTACGGCCGGTGCCCGGGCGAACTCGTGTGAGGACGAGACCATCGTTGATCGCCACCACCTCGACCTCACAGCGCGCGTTGGCCGACAGCTCCGGCCGCACCACCTGGCGCCAATACTCCTGCGGGCTGCGGGCAATGTGATGGGCGAGAGTAAAGCGTGGGGGTGGCGGATCCCGCCGCAGCTCGCAGACCGCGGTGTAGATCTTCTCTACCATCGAACGCGGTTGGAACATGCGCGCGAAGTGCGAGCGTGTTGTCGGGTCGAGGGACAGAAGCACCACACCTGACGTGAGCCGGTCGAGGCGGTGCAGCGGCGCGATACGGTCATTGCCCGTGGCCTCGAGGAGGAGGTGAAGGAGACAACCACGCACCCAGCGCCCACCAGGTGTGACCGGGAGGTTGGGCGGCTTGTCCACCACCAGCAGGTGGCGATCCGACCACACAATCCGAAAATCCTCGCGCACCGGCGGCTCTCGTTCCACCTCACGCCGGTAGTGCACCTCGAGGAGCGGCCGGTAGGGCGTTCCGGCGTCGATCAATATGCCGGTCGCCCACACCTTGCCGGCGGCGAAGCGCTCCACCCAGGTCGCGCGCGGAATTCTCGGGAAGCGATGGAGAAAGAAGTCGAAGATCGTCTGCTCGCCCTGCGGCGGCCGCTCGGGCAGCTTGACGGTGGAGGGC
>JAOZUP010000053.1 GCA_029938595.1 Thermoanaerobaculales bacterium
GTGGGAGCAGGCCATTTGTCTGGTCCGCAGCCCGTGGATGATGAAGATCGCCGCGGAGGGACGGGCCAGGGGCTTTCACATACCCGCGGTCGGCATCTCGCAGGGTTTTCGCGCTCATGGTTCCACGAAGAAGGCCATCAGGACTGTGGAGGATTTTCGAGGGCTCAAGATTCGCGTCCCGAACTCCCAGGAGGTCTTCCACCGGACGGAGAACGCGCTCGGCGCCAACCCGCAGGGCATCGCCCAGGCCGAGACCTACTCGGCTCTTAGAACCGGGGTTGTCGACGGGACAACCGCGCCGCCGTCAGATCTGTGGGACAGGCGGCAATACGAGGTCCTGCGGTGGATCACCATCGACACGCACGCCACGGGACCCGATCCCCTGATGGTCAATCTCGCGTGGTATCAACGGCTCCCCGCGGACCTCAGGCAAATTTTCGACGAGGTGGCTCGAGAGACCATGGCGTACAGCGACGAGCTCTACTCGAAGAGCGAGCAGGAGATCATCGCAAATCTCGGTGAGCACGTCGAGATTATCCGCCCCACCCCAGCCGTTCGAGCCCAGATGAGAGTGCACACCAAACCGGTCTACGACTTCTTCGTTACCCGCGGTGACTACAGCTGGGATGACATCAACGCGGCCGTTGCAGCGTCTCGGGGCTGCAGTCCGGAGTAGCGCATGAAACGGTTGGAGCGCATCCTCGTCCGGGCGCTCGAATTTACGTTCTGCGTCTGCTTCCTGATCATGTTCGTGCTGATAGTGACCCAGGTGGCGCTGCGCTACGGCTTGAACGAATCCATCGGCGGCGCCAATGAGCTCGCCACCATCCTCTTCGCCTACACCTCGGCATTGGGGATCGCAGTTGGCATCGCCAAACGCGATCACATGGCCATCTCCTGGTTCACCGAACGGCTCCCTCCAAGGTCACGGAAGGTCATCGATGTCATCGGCTTGATCCTGTTGGCATTGATCAACATCATCATCTTTTGGTACTCGCTCCGGTGGATCGGGATCACCGGTTCCCGCATGATCTCCGTCCTCCAGGTGCCTCGCTGGACTGCCCAGATCGCGATACCCATCGGCACGGGAACCTCGGTGGTCTTCTGTTTCATCAAGCTTTGGCTCGGATTTCGAGGCGACGAAGAGCTCGGTGTTCCCTGGATGCAGGATGACTGAATCTTGGTGATCCTGCTCCTCAGCCTCGTGGTGCTGCTTTTCCTGGGCATTCCCATCGCCTATGCGATCGGTCTTTCGTCTCTGCTCTTCTTCGCCCTCAACCACCCCGATCTCGTGCAGATCCTGCCGCAGCGCATGTTCGCCGGCTTCAACTCCTACACTCTGATCGCCCTGCCGCTCTTCATCCTCATGGGTTTCTTGATGAACGAAGCCGGAATCACGGCCCGGCTGATCAACTTCTGTCAGATGTTTGTCGGCCGTTTCCGGGGCGGTCTCGGACTCGTCAACGTGGGCGCCTCGATGATCTTCGGAGGCATTTCGGGGTCGTCCACTTCCGACACCGCATCGATCGGCTCGATCCTGATCCCGGAGATGGAACGGCGCGGCTACGATCGTCGTTTTGCCGCCGGCATCACCGTGGCCTCCTCCACCATGGGCATGATCATCCCTCCGTCGATCCCGGTGGTCCTCTATGCCGTTGTTGCGCAGGAATCGGTGGGGCAGCTTTTTCTCGGGGGTGCGATCCCCGGGCTCATGATCGGCGTTTTTCAACTCGGTGTGGTGTTCATCATGGCCCGTCGTTACGGCTATCCGAAGGAGGACGTCCGCCCAGGTATCACAGAGATCGCCAAGGAAACCGTTCTGTCTTTGCACGTCCTGATGATGCCGGTGGTCATCGTCGGCATCGTGGTCTTCGGAATAGCCACCCCCACCGAGTCGTCCGCCATCGGGGCTCTCTATGCGGCCATAATTGGGTTTGCGTTCACCCGGCGGCTTAGATTCCCGGCCCTGTGGCGGTGTGTCAACCAAACGGTGATGATCAGCTCGAAGATCATGATTATCATCGCGCTGTCACAGCTTTACATCTATGTCCTCGCGATCGAACGGATCCCCGAAGCGATGACCAGCTATATGGTGAGCCTCGATCTGGGGCCGACGGGTTTCATGTTGATCTTCGGTCTGATCGTGCTGCTCATCGGCACCTTCATCGATGTCAGCCCCGCAATCCTGTTGCTGACGCCGATCTTCCTGCCAACCGCCGTGGATATCGGTGTGTCGCCGGTTCAATTCGGCATCGTACTCGTTTCCGGCCTCGCGATCGGCGCTTGCTCGCCACCGGTCGGCAACTGCCTCAATGTGTGTTCAGCTGTTTCGCGATTGGGCATCGGGCCAATCTTCATCGGCGCGCTGCCCTTTCTCGCAGCCAACGTCGCGACCATGATCTTGTGCATTCTGTTTCCGGCACTCGTTCTGTGGTTGCCGTCGGTCTTCATGGGATAGAGAGGACTACCGAGCATGTATGTCCGATATTCCAAACCGAGCCCGGAAAAACGAGAGGAGCAGTAGCTCACCATAAATCGGCTCCGACAGCGTTCGTGGCAGTCCTAGGCGGAAGCCGGGGCGGAGAGAAATTGAAGGAGTGGTCTGATGAGAAGAGTAGGAATTATTGGTCTTGGTGACATGGGCATGGGAATGGCCCGGAACATCATCAAGGGGGGCTACCCACTTGTGGGATACGACCTCCGGGAGGCTCGCCTATTGGAGCTGGAACAAGCCGGTGGAACGCGGGCGATCAGCTGCCGGGAAGTGGGAGAGTCCAGCGACGCGGTCTTTGTAATGGTGCTCAACGGCGACCAGGTCAAGGAGGCTATTTTCGGCGACGACGGGCTCGCGGAGGGGCTGAAGCCCGGTGCGACCATCATCGTGTCGGCGACGATCCACCCCTCCGAGGTCAAGGAGCTCGTGGCTCCGGCGGCTGAAAAGGGCCTCCATCTCATCGACACGCCGGTCAGCGGCGGCAAGTCGGGCGCGAAAGATGGCGCCCTCACCCTGATGGCCGCAGCCAAGCCCGAGGTTCTCGAGGAGAACCGCGAGGTCCTGGATACGGTGTCCAAAGTGGTCTTCCACGTCGGTGAGGAGATTGGCCAGGGTCAGACGGTCAAGGCCGCCCTCCAGGCGCTGATCGGCACCACCTTCGCGGCGGTCTTTGAATCGCTCGTTCTCGGTGCCTCGGCAGGTGTCAAAGGCGAGACGATGTTCGAGGTCTTCGGTTCCAGCGGTGTCAGCAGCCCGCTCTTCAAGGGGTGCGCAAAGCTGATTATGGAAAGAAAGTTCAAAGACACCGGCAGCCACATCGGAACCATGTACAAGGATCTCGGAATCACCATGAACATGGCCAAGGAGAACGGCGCCGCGATGTTTGCGACGGCCGCGGCCTACGAACTCTTCCGATCCGGGATCTCGCTGTTTCCCGACGAGGACAACTGGTCCATCGTCAAGCTCCTGGAACAGATCGCCGGCACCGAAGTGACCTGGTAGAACACACCCGATCTTTGACAGATCGCGAGAAAGCAAAGGAGATCATCATGGCAAAATTAGGTGTCATCACGGATGGAATCAGCCGCGACCTCGAGCATGCTCTCCAGGTCATGACCGACGCGGACCTCGAGTACGCCGAGCTGCAGTTCGTCTGGGACAAAGAGGTTGGGGATTTTGACGACGACCAAATGGCCCGCGCGCTCGATCTGGTCAAGAAATACGGCGTCAAGGTGCCCTGCATCACGCGCCACAACTTCGTCGGACTTCTGGTTGGCGAGGTGGAAGTCGGTGATCCCGCCCACCAGAAGCACATGGACGCCTTACAGCGATGCATCGACATGGCCAAGGCATTTGACACAAAGCTCGTCCGCACCATGAGCTTCCGCAAGGAGATGATCATCTTCGGTTACAACGGCGCCGAGGATTGGAACGCCAGCCGGGGAGCCTGGGACAAGCTTCAAGAGCTGCTGAAACCGGCGGTCAAACTGGCCGAAGAGAATGACATCACCCTGGTGGTCGAGACCGGGAACAACGCAATGATAACTTCCGCCATTCTCGGGCGGAGGTTCATCGACGATATGGCGTCCGATCACCTCAAGCTCCTGTGGGATCCCGCCAACACCTTGTACTGCAACGAGGTTGTTTTCCCCGACGCTTTCGACGTCCTACGGGGCGGCTACATCGGCCACCTCCACATCAAGGACTCCATGGTCGACATTCCCCGTGCGGCCGTCCGGCAGTGCGAGCTGGGTACGGCCCAGATGGCACCCTATCTCGAGGGCATCGCTGCGGGCCTGAAGGAAGAAAGCTACGATGGGGTGGTATCTCTCGAGAGCGTCTACCACCCGACCGGCGGCACCTACGAAGATGGGTTCCAGGCATCGATCGGTCTGTTCAAAGAGATCTTTGGCTGAAGTCGCCGACCGAAATGGAGACCTGCTTCGATTTTCCTCCCGATATTCGGGGCAACCTATCCGGCGCCGGATCTTCCGGCGCCCCTTTTTCTCTTGCGAGGTTCAGACGGTGACCACAGAAAGCGCATTCGACGTTCTGCTCTTCGATCTCGGCGGGGTGCTGATCGATTTTGCGGGATTCGACGAGCTGACCCGAATGCTGCCCGATGCGCCTGATCGGGCGGAGATTCGCGATCGCTGGATCCGCTCGGAATCGGTCCAACTCTTTGAACAGGGCGACATCGCTCCACAGCAGTTCGCCCTTGGTGTGATCGAGGAACTGCAGCTCGATCTCTCGCCTCAAACATTCCTCGCTGAGTTCGTGGACTGGGCGCGTGGACCGTACCCGGGGGCAAGGTCACTCCTCCGTCGGCTTCAGGCGACCCATCGGCTTGCCTGCCTGAGCAATTCTAACGAGCTCCACACACCGCTCCACCGCCGGAGTATCGAGCCCCTGATGGACACATATTATTTTTCAGACGAACTCGGCCTCGTCAAGCCACATCGAGAGATCTTCGACCACGTCATCCGCGATCTGGCCGTCAGCCCTCGGCGGATTGCTTTCTTCGATGACACTCCGGTCAACGTCGAGGCCGCCGAAAAGGCCGGCCTCACCGCCTTTTCAGTGGACGGCATTGTGGAGCTCGAAGCCCGGCTACAACGCCTTGGCCTGATTGAGTAATCAACCCAAAGCGAGCTCCATGATTCGCTCCTGGGTGGCCTCGGCGCGGGGTAGAACATCCTGCAAAGCCCCTTCGTGCATCACCGCGACTCGGTCGGCGAGGCCGATGAGCTCGGGCATCTCGCTGGAGATCAGCAGAATGGCAACCCCCTGATCGACCAGCTCGCCGATGAGCTCGTAGATCTCGACCTTTGCCCCCACGTCGATGCCGCGGGTCGGTTCATCGAAGAGCAGCACCCGGCAGCGGGCCGCGATCCACCGTGCAAGCACGACTTTCTGCTGATTGCCGCCCGACAAATCCACCGAGATCTGATCGAGCGAAGGGGTGCGGATATTGAGTCGATCCACCATGGTCTGCGCCTGCTCCCGCTCGCCGCCGAGATCGAGAACCCCGAAAACCGAGATCTCGTCGAGGCTGGTAAGGGTGATGTTTTCTCGAACCGAAAGCTGGAGCACCATCCCCTGCTGTTTGCGATCCTCTGTGAGAAACCCCAGACCGGCGGCAATGGATTCACCGGGCGTCCTGCGGACGAGTGTCTTTCCGCCCACGCGGACCGACCCTCCATCCGCGCGATCGGCCCCAAAGATGGTGCGGGCCAACTCCGTCCTTCCGGAACCCATCAGACCCGCAACCCCAAGGATCTCCCCGGCACATATTTCGAGGCTCACAGGCTCGAGCACACCCTCTCGGGCCAGGTCTTCCACCTCGAGGACCGGATCCCCCAGGGGCACCTCGCGTTTTGGAATCTGCTCGCCGATGGTCCGGCCGACCATCATCTGAATCAGCTCGCCGACGGTAGTCTCCTTCACAGCCCTCGTTCCGACCGTGTGTCCGTCACGCATCACGGTGACGCGATCGCCGATGGAAAAGATCTCCTTCATGCGGTGCGAGATGTAGATGACCGGCACTCCCTCGCGGCACAGGGATCGGATCACCCCGAAGAGGGCTTCGATCTCATTATCCGAGAGCGCCGCGGTGGGCTCGTCCATGACCAACAACCGGGCGTTTGTCTTGAGCGCTCGGGCGATTTCCACGAGCTGCTGCTCGGCCACCGACAGCTCTGCTACCGGAGTGTTCGGGTCCACCTCACAACCGAGCCTGTGCAGGAGATCGCGGGAGGCCCGACCCATGACATCGCTCCGGATCAGACCCCCTCGGGTGGGTTCATGGCCCAGGAAGATGTTCTCGGCCACGGTTAGACCGGGCACCAGATTGAGCTCCTGGTGGATGATGACGAGCCCATGGCCCTCGGCTTCCATCGGGCTCTGCGGTGCGATCGGATGCCCCGAAAAGCTGATGGTCCCGGCGTCCGCCTGGTACTGGCCGCATAGCACCTTCATGAGGGTCGATTTGCCGGCGCCGTTCTCACCCAGCAGCACGTGGACCTCACCGGGGGACACTTCCAGTGAGGCATCCTGGAGAGCCTGCACCCCGGGAAATCGCTTGCAGATCCCGCGCATTTCGAGAAGTGGCACGGTCACGGTATCTCCGTCTCACCCACCGCGGGACCCGCCGCAGTTTCGAATGCCTCGAGATTTCGGAGGTCGATTATTTCGACCTTGGTGAGAACCTCTTTCGGTGGCAGCGTGCCTTCCCTGAGGAGAGTGGCGGCGTGCATCACGCCAAGGCGGCCCATCTCGCCTGGAAACTGGGCCACCGAGCCCAGGAGCCGTCCAGTCTTGATGTTGTCGAGCGCGTCGGGAATGGCGTCGAAGCCGATCACCGAGACGGTTTCGAGACGCTGTGCGGCGTCAGCTGCTTCCAGGGCACCGAGCGCCATCTCGTCGTTGGCTGCGAAGATGGCATCGATCTCAGGGTGCGCCTGCAGCAGATTCTCCGCAACGTTGTAGGCCAGGGCTCGCTCCCAGTTGGCGGTCTGGCTGGCAACAACCCGGATCCCGGGGTACTCTGCGATCCCCTCGAGGAATCCCAGCCGTCGCTGATCCGCGGTCTCGTGGCCCGAGATGCCCTCGATGATGGCCACTTCGCCCGACCCGCCGAGGGTCGCCGCAAGATAGCGGCCGGCCACCGAACCACCCTCGAAGTTGTCGGAGCCGATATAGGTGAGAACCTCTGCCCCGACGGACTCTGCGGCCGCCTCGTCGATCCGGGTGTCGAGCAGGAAAACCGGAATTCCGGCATCGTTGGCCTTGCGGATGGCCGTCACCAGCTCTTTGGAGCCGGCGGGCGCGAGAAGAATGGCATCGACACCCTGCTGGATCAGGTTCTCGATGATCTGATACTGCCGCTCGACATCGGTCTCGCGATCGGCTGCGAGCGACACCAGGTGGATGTCCTGTTCCTCCGCCTCGCGCGCCGCCGCCGACTCCATCGCCGCCCAGAACGGCGAGTTGAGAGCCTTCGGCACGAAGGCTACGGTCAGAACCTGCTCCTCCGCCGGTTGGGTCGATGCGGCCCGGAACGCAAGGGCCGCGAGCACCAGGACCACAGTGATGATGCCGGCTATCACCCACTTGCGATAGCGTCGCCAACCTTTCACAGGACGGCTGGTCGATCCGCGGTGGCGGGCTCGGTCGAGCACGACCGCCGCGATCAGTACTCCACCCACGACCATGCCTTCGAGGGCGGAGGGTACGTTGAGGGCGTTGAGGCCGTTGCGCAGGGTGCCCATGATGAGGGCGCCGATCAGGGTGCCCAGGACGCGGCCCTCGCCGCCCATCAGGCTCACTCCGCCAATCACCGCCGCCGCAATCGCGTAGAGCTCGTACATCTCGCCCGACAGCGGCGAGGCGGCGTTGAGCCGCGAGGTCATGAGTACCGCCGCCGCGCCTGCCATGAGCCCCGAAAGGGCGTAGATGGCCACCTTGTACCGCCCCACCGGAACCCCGGAGAGCCAGGCCGCCTGCTCGTTGCCGCCGATGGCGTAGGTGTAGCGACCGAGCTTGGTTCGGGTCAGCACGAGGTGGGCGAGCACATACAAACCAGCCACCACGAGGACCATGACTGGAATGCCGGCCACATCGCCGGAGAGTGCGCGGAAGGATTCCGGGAACCCACTGATCGGTTTGGAGCCCGAGTAGATCTTGGCGGCGCTGCGTGCGATGAGCATCATTCCCAGGGTGGTGATGAACGGCGGGATACGGCCGAGAGTTGTGATCAACCCGTTGAGCACGCCGCACCCGAGCCCGACCAGCAGCCCGGCGACGATGGCGACGAACGTCGAATGCCCGGCGACCAGGAGATCGGCCGTCACGAGCCCACAGAGGGCCAGGATGGAGCCCACCGACAGATCGATACCGCCCGAGATGATCACGAAGGTCAGACCGATGCCGAGGATCGCGTTGATGGCTGACTGCTGCATGACGTTGAGCAAGTTGTCGGTGCTCAGAAAGTGGGGGGAGGCGATGCCGAAGAGGATCACGAGCCCGATCAACACGAAGAGCGTCTGTAGGCGAGCGGAGAGATTCTGGATCACTCGGGTCCACCCCCCGGCGTCGACATCTCAAAACCCAGCCAGCGCGCGACCATCGGCGCGACTGCGGTCGCCGGAATCTCGCCGCGGCGGTTTTTCTTGATTCCGGCGCCGCGAGCGAAGAGCATGCCGCACATCTCGTCGTGGGCGGCGAGGTAGCCATGCTGGCCGTAGTAACGGCTGGGTTCGTGGTTGGGACCATCGAGACCCGCCGAGGCGGCAAACCCCGGCGCGAGGAAGACCACCAGATCACCGGAGTTGGGGCTGTCGAGGCCCACGGCCACCGCCTCGGCTCGGGTAAAGATCTTCTCCGTCACGGGGCGCCCCTCGACCTCGAGGTCGGCGAAGGCTCGCGCCGCGCGCCGCAGGAGATCGGGGGCTTCGGATGAGGAGACCACGCCGTCGGGCTCGCGCCCCTCGAGGTTGAGGTAGAGGTTGATGGCGGCGCCGCTTGCGGTCGCCACCATGGGTGTATCGGCGGCAATCCGCAGCCGTCGACCGTCGGACGCAATCTTCAACAGACCCGCCGTCTCAAGGACCATGTTTGGACGCACGATCTCGTGAATTGAGACCAATCCGTGGTCTGAGACTACGACGAGGGCGTCTCGCTCAGGCTCGAGCACGCTCCACAACGCCTTTACCGAGGCGTCGATCGAGCGGCCGACGCGCGCCAGGCCCTCGCGGGCGGCCAGCGCCCGCCCGGGACTGAAGGCCCACTGAAGTTCATCGGTGATGAGGCTCGCGTGCTGGTATTCGTCGGCACTCGGGTGGTAGGCGAGAACGAGATCGGGATCTTCCTCGGCGAGCACCCACTCGGCCATCCGGTCAAGGTAGCGGTCGAGCCGTTCGCTCTGTTCGAGAAAGGTGTCGAGGTCGATGCCCGCCGCGAGGTCCAGCCACCAGGCAGCGAGCTGCTCCCGGTCGGGCTCGCCCGGCCAGGGGCCAATGGCCTCGGTGAGACGGTCCTCAAAGGCCTCCGGATAGGCGCGTAGGCGGTGAGCACCGCCCACATAGAGCCGAAGACCGCCGTCGAGGCGGTCGATGCGGAGCACCTTGCACCATGCGCCGTAGCTCCGCGAACGGTCGTCGCGCCCTCCCTGCGCCTCGAAACCAAGCTCGAACCACTCCATCTCGCCCACATAGCTCCAGTCGGAAGCGTTTTCGAGGCGCATCGCGGCGGCGTCGTAACGAGGTCTTCCATCCGGATTGGAGTCCACCAGGGCCACCAGCGCCGTCACCGACTTCGGGTCTGCCGAACCGAGACCCACCTCAAACCGCCACAGCAGCGGCGCCAGCCCGTCGGCCGACGGCACCTCGCCGGTGGTGCCGGCGGTGCCGGGTTCCAGATCGAGAAGCTCGGAGGCGGCCAGGGGCGGGCCCGGCCACACCGCCCCGAAGTCGCCCCTCCGGTCCGGCGCCTCGCCATCAGCCCCCGGCCAGACCAGGGTTGCTACCGTGAGACCGCTCCTCCGCGCGGCTTCCCAGAGAGTCTCGGCGTCGCTCGACGCCGTGAATCCGGAGATGCGCTCGATGATCGATGTCCCGGGGTGGCGATACCAGTTGTTGACGATGCCGGTGCCGGCGGCGTTGCGGCCGGTCGCCAGGGTGGCATGGTTGACCGCGGTCAGCGTTGGGTCGACCATCCGCAGCCGCTCCGCCGAAAAGCCGCTTTCTGCCAGACCGCGGAGCCCATCAGGGGACGCAGCCGTGCCGTCGGCGATCCAGCGCCACGCGAGGTCCGCTCCGACCCCGTCAAAGGAGACCATCACCACCCGCTCCGCACGGATCTCCGGCGGCCCACCGCTCTGGCACGCAAAGGCGAGAGAAAAGATCAGGGTCGCACAGAGGGTCGCAAGACGGAGAACGGGTGTCTTCAACATCCCGGCGATGGTAACGCACGACGATTGAATTAGGAGTTAGGAATTAGGAATTAGGAATTTCCACCCCTCCCCCCACCGATGGTGATGCCCTGGGGAGGGTGGGCGGCATTCCTAATTCCTAATTCCGAAGGTCAGCCGCCGCAGGGAACGACGTGCGCTCCCGGCCAGGCATCGGTGACCCGGTTGCGGGCCTTTTCCGCGGCTTTTTCCTTGTCGAACGGACCAACGCGGACCCTCCACAGACCGGCAACGCCTTCAAGCACCACCGCATCTTCGCCGAATTTCTCGAGCTCCATCTCGGCACGGGCTGCATTATCACGGTCGGAGAAGGCGCCCACCTGGACCCAGAAGCACCCGTGGGATTTCCCCGGGGCGGTCATGGGGGGAGGCGCGGGCTGGATTTCCTCGCGGCCGACCACCTTGATCTTGACCGGCGCCACGCCGTCACGGTCGAGCCCGATCTTCTTGGCAGCGGCATAGGAGAGGTCGATGATCCGACCCTCGATGAAGGGCCCACGGTCATTGACGCGGACCTTCACATCCGCTCCGGTGTCACGCCGCGTAACCTTGACCACCGAACCAAAGGGAAGGGTCTTGTGGGCCGCCGTCATCCGGTGCATGTCGTAGACCTCCCCCGAAGCCGTACGGCGGCCGTGATAGGGCTCGCCGTACCACGATGCGATGCCCTTCTCAGTGAATCCCTCCTCCACCGGCGTCACCACCGGCGCCAGCGCTGGCGTTGGCGCGGAGGGCCTCACGCTCGGTTGTTTGGCACCGCGGTGCGCGCAGCCCGCAGTCAACAAGACGAAGGCGCAGACCAGCACCGCCGCCGGAGTTCTTAGTTTTGAGTTTTTAGTTTTGAGTTCCCTGCCACCCCCCGTGAGAATCGAAGGGTGGGTACGGGATAACTCAAAACTCATAACTAAGAACTCAAAACTAGACTTCGAGATCCTTAGCCTCCGGCAGTCCCCCCGCTTTTTCGAGAATCGGCTGCACCACCTCGGCGAGAAACTCCCGCACTTGCTCGGGTGCGCGGCCGACGAAGCGAGCGGGGTCGAGGAGAGCCTCGAGCTCGCCGCGATCCAGGGGCACCTCCGGATCGTCGGCGACGTGGGCGAGGTAGGGATTATCGGCGCCGTCGGAGAGGACAGCCTGGGCCGCCGCCCGTGCGTGAAGCCGCAGCCGCTCGTGCAGCGCCTGCCGGTCGCCGCCCCGTCGCACGCCTTCCATCAGAATCGCCTCCGAGGCCATCAAGGGCAACTCTTCGGCGAGGTTGCGCGCGATCATTGCGGGGAAGACCTGGAGGCCGTGGACCACGTTCTGGACGATGGTGAGGATCGCGTCAGCAGCAAGGAAAGCCTCCGGCAGCGCCATGCGCCGGTTTGCCGAGTCGTCGAGGGTCCGCTCGAGCCACTGCGAGGCCGCGGTCTGCGCCGGGTTGGCGGCCATTGCGATCAACCACCGGGCGAGGGCGGTGACCCGTTCCGAGCGCATTGGGTTGGCCTTGTAGGGCATCGCCGACGACCCCACCTGGCCGGAAGCCATGGGCTCGCGCAGTTCCTTGAGGCGGGCCAGCAAACGGATGTCGGTGGAGAGCTTGGCGGCCGACTGGGCAACGCCCGAGAGCGCATCGAGGACGAAGGCGTCAATCTTTCGCGGGTAGGTCTGGCCGGTAACCGGATAGGTGGCGTCGAACCCGACCTTCCGAGCCACCAGACGGTCGAGCTCACGCACCTTGTCGTGGTCGCCGTCGAAGAGCTCGAGAAAGGTCGCCTGGGTCCCGGTCGTGCCCTTGGCGCCCCGTAGCTTGAGGCGGTCGCGCTCGAAGCGCAGGCGCTCGAGGTCGAGGAGGAAGTCCTGCAACCACAGACACGCCCGCTTGCCAACCGTGGTCGGTTGGGCGGGCTGGAAGTGGGTCATGCCGAGGGTCGGCTCATCGGCCCACTTCTCGGCAAAGGCCGCCAGGGCGCTCGCCACCGCCATCACCCTCTGGATCACCAGATCGAGGGCATCGCGGGTGATGAGGAGCTCGGCATTATCACCAACGAAGGCCGAGGTCGCCCCGAGGTGGAGAATCGGCTTCGCCGCCGGTGCGCGGTCGGCAAAGGCCTCGAGGTGGGCCATGACGTCGTGGCGGGTGCGTTTCTCGTACTCACGCACGCGCTCGAGATCATTTTCGGTGATCTCGAGATTGGCGCGCATCTGCTCCAAAGCCTCGGCCGGGATCTCGAGCCCCAGCTCACGCTCGGCCTCGGCCAAAGCCAGCCACATCCGCCGCCAAGTCGTGTAGCGATGCCCAGTGGAAAAAAGCCGCTGCATTTCCTCAGACGCATATCGCCCGGTCAGCGGATGATCAAAGCCGTCGAGATCGGTCATTATTCCTCCGGGTCGAGTATACCGATCGATATGCTTTCCCCCTGTTCTTTTCTTTGGCGGGCGCCTTCCGAGGCGCACGCCAAAAAAAAGAATAAGATGCCGTTCACCGGAAAGGAGCGCGAATGGTCAACGTGACATCTGAAATCGGCAGATTACGAAAAGTGCTGGTGCACGAGCCGGGACCCGAGGTGGATCGCATGGTGCCGCCGATGATGGAGGAGTTGCTCTTCGACGACATCCTCTTTGGCGATCGCGCGCGTGACGAGCACCGCCGCTTTCGGCGTTTGTTGCAGCTTCTGGGCATCGAGGTCGTGGAGGCTAACCAGCTTCTCGCCGAGGCCCTGGCCGGGAACGAGGCACGGGCGTGGCTGTGGGAGATGCTCCGTCTCGAGGCACCCCAGGAGTTGCGCGGCGCGGCACCGGCGGCCACAGCCGAGGAGGCAGTGGCGACCGCGGTCGGCGGTCTGCTCGCGGCCGACCCTCCGCACGGCATCGAGGTGGAGGATCTTTTTCGGCTCGCACCGCTGCCCAACTGGTGCTTTCAGCGCGACCCGCAGGTGATCCTGGGTGACGGGGTCATTTTCTCGGCCATGGCCACCGCAGCCCGCTGGCGCGAGGGCGTGCTCACCCGCTGCACCTTTCAGTTCCACCCCGACCTCTCCGACACGCCAGTGATCCTCGACCCACTTCGTGAAGCCCAAAACCTCGGTCACCTCCTCGGTCCCCACCGGCCGTGTCTCGAGGGCGGCGATGTCCTCGTGATGTCATCCGAAGTGGTGGCGGTCGGAGTTTCAGAGCGCACCAACTCGGCCGCGGTGGAAATCTTGGCCGCCGCGCTGGCCGAACTCGAGGATGGGCCCCGCTGGCTCGAGGTCGTTCACCTCCCCCACCGCCGCGCCTACATGCACCTCGACACGGTCTTCACCCCGCTCGATCACGACGCCGCACTGGTCTTCGAACCGGTGATCTGCGGCAGTGGGCCGCAGCTCGCCGAAACCTACGAAGTGGACCTTCACTCGTCCGACCTCGCACCGCACCACCGTGGATGTCTGCTGGAGGCGCTGGCCGCCCGTGGTCTCGACCTCGAACCCATTCCCTGTGGCGGCGTCGACCCAGTCACGCAACAGCGCGAGCAGTGGACAGACGGCGCCAACGCATTTGCGCTCGCGCCCGGGGTGATCGTGCTCTATGACCGCAACCTTCGAACCGCCGACGAGCTCGCCGGCAAGGGTTTCCGCGTGGTGGCGGCCAAGGACGTGCTACTGGGGGCAGAGGAAGTCGACCTCACCCAAAACGAACGGGTCTGCCTGATGCTCGAAAGCTACGAGATGTCCCGCGCCCGCGGCGGCCCGCACTGCCTCACGCATCCCCTCGAGCGGGACGAGGTTTGATCAGAATTTTGAGTTCTCAGTTGAGTTTTGAGTTTCCA
>JAOZUP010000383.1 GCA_029938595.1 Thermoanaerobaculales bacterium
CAGTTGGGGCAGATCTCCTCCCTCCCCTTGTACACCTTGTAGCAATACTGGCCCATCCGTTCGGCGAAGTCCTCGCGGAAACGGCGGTTGCCGTCGATGATGCGAAAGTCGCGGTCGTGGACCGACAGGTAGCAGGGCATCTCCTCCCAGTACCGGTGGTACCGCGACTCCAACTCAGTATCTGGTTTCGGGGCGGTCATCTGGACCTTCTGCACGGCACGCTCCCGTCTCTGCCGGTCGTCAGTTCGCCTTCTCGTTCCGGTGCTCGAGGATGTGGCTGGCATACGCCACCAGCTTGTCCTCATCCACCGGCTTGCCGAGATAGCCCTCCGGCGGCGGCACCGGACGGTCGTAGATCACTTGCCGGAATTCGGGGTGGCCGGTGACTACGCAGACCGGGATTTCCTCGGTCTCCGCGGTACTGCGCAACTCGACGAAGGTCTCAACGCCATCCTTGCCCGGCATCGACAGATCGAGGCTGATGAGGTCGGGCAGGTGCTCGCGCGCCATCGCGATCGCCTCGTTGCCGTCCGCGGCGGAGATGACCTCGGCCCCGGCATCTTCGAAGACGGTGATGAGGAAGGTTCGGACATCCTCTTCGTCATCGACGACCAGGATTTTGCGACCGGCCAGCGGCTCGGCCTCGGCGACCGGTTTGACGGTGATCTCCTCCGGCACGGCTACCTCCTCGACCGGCTTCTCGACCTCGTCGAGAACCAGCGCGTTGGCGACCAGGTTGACGAGCTGCTTGACCTCGCAGTCGAGCTTGTAGTGCTTGATCAAGTCGTTGAGACCGTCGACGCAGTTGTGGCAACTCGTGACCACCACCTTGGCGCCGGTCGCGCGGATCTGATCGGCCTTGATCTTGGCCGACTCCAGGCGCCGCGGCGTGTACTCCGACATCGACATGGCGCCACCACCGCCGGTGCAGCAGAAACCCTCGGCCCGGTTCGGATACATCTCCTGGAAGTCCATCGCCACGAGGTTCAGAAGCTCGCGCGGCTCCTCAAAAAAGCCGCCGCTGCGAGCATTGTTGCAAGAGTCGTGGAAGGTCATCTTCTCCGGGTTCTTGGTCGGATCGACCTTGATCTTGCCCTCCCTGACGTAGTTGAGCATCGTCATGACCGAGCTTTCCATCGGCACCGGCTCGCTCTCTCCCGCCCAGTTGACGCCCTCAAAACGGGTCGAGCGGAAACCGTGCCCGCACTCCGAGATCACGATCTTGTCGACACCGAGTTCGCGCGCCTTCTCGTACTCCCTCTTCGCGCACGCCCCTCCGAGACCGTCATCGCCCGAGAACAGCCCGAAGTTGGTGTTGTCCCAACCCTCGTCGGGCATGGTCCAGTCCTCACCGGCCGCCCAGAAGATCAAGGCCGCCTCCTTGATGGTCCGCGGATCGTACTTCACCTCGCGGGGGTTGATGCAGTACATGATCTTGGCGCCCTTCTTCTCCATCGGAATGGTGGCCTCCGCGTGGCCGAGATCCTCCTCGAGCTCTTCCGACATCCACTCGATGGTGTCGATGTAGTCCTCCTTGAGGACGCCCATCTGGTTGCCGATCTCCCACTGGTCCTTGGAGACGACGCGCACGCCCTCGGGCATCACGCCGACGTGCGACAGCAGACCACGCATGATGCGGTTCAGGGTCGCGGTGTCAACGCCCATCGGGCAGCTCAGGGTGCACCGACGGCAGTTGGTGCAGGTGCCGAACGCGATGTCCTTCAGCGTCTCGAGATCGTCGTCGCTCAGGGGCACCTTGTCGGCGCCGACCCACCACGGGAAGACGCTGCCGGTCCAGTCGTGGTTGGCCTTGAAGAGCTTGCGCACCTGGTCGGCCTTGTAGGACGGGGTCATCTTGTGGTCGTCGGGGAACGCGAGCACGTAGTGACACGACTCGTCGCACATCCCGCAATGGACACAACCAACGAGCGAACCCACCACTTGGCGGTTGAGCTTTTTCGCCAGTTGCTCTTCCATCATTTTGATCTTGTGAGTCTTTGCTTGATTGGCCATGGTTAACTCCGTACGACCGGGTAGCTACCGCGATGGCCGAGTGCGCGGCCGATGTAGGTGCGGGTAAATGGGTAGTAAAGGTAGTGAGAGATCTTGGAGAACGGCACATAGAGCAGGAAGAAGCTGGTCAGGTAGAGATAGACGATCTGAAACACCCCGTTGGTCACTCCCCATATCCCCATGAGATAGGCCTGCGTGGCCGCGCCGACCGCGAACCACACGGTCAACATGATCAGCGAGAAGTAGTCGTCCGGGGTGCTGATGAGCCGCATCAGGGGCCGCAGTGTTCTGCGACCGATGCGATAGAGCGAAACCAGCAGGGCGCCGACGATCAGCGTCATCACGGTCCAGCCGACCACGGGGATGCGCAGGAAGTCGGGTGCGATCGTGCTGACGAAGGCGAGGATGATTCCAGCCACCACCCCGAGGTGGAAGAGGACAAAGCTGAGGTAGAATACGAAGCCCTTGGGATTGCGGGTACTCTCCATCGACCACGGCATGGCAACGTTGAAAAGAGAGTGACGCGCCCCTCGTTCCTTGTTCGACTGCGCCGGGTTGCCGGGCGCCGACTTGTCCTTGGCCAGCTTGAACGACAATAGCCAGCGGATCCGCATCGTATAGACGATTGCCATCACCACGAGGGCGATCCAGTGGACGACCTCGGCGGTGTGAAGTGCGGGGCTTACTTCGTGCATCTCAGGCTCCTTCCTGGATCTGCGCCTTGAAGGGGTCGAATTCGCGGTTATCGGGCGCGGCGATCAGCACCTCTTCGAGCGTGCCGCCTTCGGCCAAATGATCGGAGATGGTTTTCACCATCACCCTCGAGCAGAGATCGAGCGGGACCTGGTAGAGCCCGGTGCCCATGGGCGGGAAGGCCAGGCGTTTGACACCCTTCTCTTCCGCTCGAGCCAGCGCTGACTGGACCGTCTTGCGGAGCTTGCCCTCTTCGTCCTCCTCGCGGAACTTCGGCCCGTTGGCGTGAATGATCCAGTCGGCCTTGAGGATGCCGGCCTCGGTCACCACCGCCTCACCGGTCGGACAACCGCCAATCTCGTCGAGCTCCTTCTGGATCACGATACCGCCGCGTTGCTGGATGGCGGCACCGAATCCCGAACCCAGCTTGACATCCTCGGTGATGTCAAAAACGAAGGCATCGACCTCCATCTCGGTGATGTCCTCACGTACCAGCCGCAGGTTCTTGTCGCCTATCTTTCGCTCCACCATTTTTCAATCCTCCAGATTTCTCATGCCTGTCAATTCTTGGGGCCTCCGCCGAGGGTGACCAGTTGGCTCGTCAAACCCTCGCCGGTGTCGTGCATCCAACTCGGATCTGCCAGATCGGCCAGGGTAAACTCTTCCAGCACCTCGCCGATGCGCTGGTTGATCAGCGCATAGACGACGCGGCACTCGCAGTAGTCGGCCCTCGGGCAGGCCTCCGGCTCGTCGATGCAGTCGACGACGCAAACCGGCCCAATGGTCGCCTCGATGATCATCCGAATAGTGATCTTCTCAGCCGGAATAGACAGTCTGTAGCCACCGTGGCGGCCCGCCACCCCACGCACCAGACCGGCGCCGCGAAGGGCCAGCGCCACCTGTTCGAGATAGCCGTGGGAGAGGCTGGTACGCTCCGAGACCGAGGCCAGGCTGACCGGAGCGTCCTGGGCGCCGTGCCGCGCAATGTCGAGCATCATTCGCAGTGCGTATCGGCCTCGAGTCGAGATCTTCATCGCGCTCTGAAGATAGACCTACTATTCCTAGTTGTCAACTAGGAATTACAAAATGAATAGCTGATCTCAATCTCAAATCTCATCTTCGTTGCCGTCATTGGTCTGGCCAGCACTTCTCACCGGGTTTCGTGACGAGGGCGGCGAAGGGTAGTCAGATGTTGGGTTTTTCGCGGATCGGGCGACGCAGGCGTAGTAGCGCTACGTTGAGGAGCACGATTTGCGAAAAGCACGACAGATGGCTGTCATTCGCCGTCCGCAGTAGATACTCGGTGAGAAATGCGGGCTCAGGGTTTCTCAG
>JAOZUP010000054.1:0-212 GCA_029938595.1 Thermoanaerobaculales bacterium
CCGGCATCCGGCATCCGGCATCTGCTTTCCGGCTGCAGTGGCCATCCTCCAAGGGCCGCGCTACGCTTGTGCTGTGGATCGTGATGAAATTCTTCGGGTTCTCGAGGCCTTTGAACAGGAAGGCCTGGAGTACGTCTTGATCGGCGCTGCGGCTATGGGTTTCCACGGGCTGGTACGGGCCACCGAAGACATGGATTTCATTATCCGGGCCA
>JAOZUP010000054.1:222-2124 GCA_029938595.1 Thermoanaerobaculales bacterium
CTCCTTGGAGACTCTCCGGCAGTACGTTATTACCCCCCGAGTGGTGACCTCTTCTTCGATATCATGACGCGACTCGGCGAGGCAGCAAGCTTCGAATCCGTCGAGGCAGAGGTCAAGGAGATTGAGGGAATCCATGTTTTCGTAGCGACTCCACAGGCTCTGTACCGTCTAAAGAAGGACACGCTGCGGCCGCTTGACCGTCAGGACGCGGTAGTCCTGCGGCGACATTTCGACCTGGAGGAGGAGTAACGTGGGGGTTGAGAAGTACCGTTCTGCGGAAGAAATGAACGCTGCGCCGGTGGCAGCGTTTCGTGGGGACGGATTCGACCGGTTTCTTCGCCACTGCGCCAGATATTGGAAGCTCGCGCCGCGAATCTATCCGCGAGGCGTGGTCAAGTTCAGGTCCGTCGATGAGGCGCAGGAGGCGCGAGATCAAGTGACGAGGGAAAACGCCCGCCGATTCCGATGAGGGCACAATCATCGGAAGTGGGGTTCCGGCGGCTTTTCAGGGGCAAGGCACAAGGTACAAAACGCGAGGTGCAAGGCCCGGCCAGGCGTCCGGAGAAGCCTAACTCTTAACTCATAAATCTTGACTCTTTACCCGGGTGGGCGGGCCGGCTACCAGGCGTGACCCACCTGGATGTACATGTAGGCCTCCTCGGGCCCCCAGGCGACATCGATGCCGACCCAGAGCTTGTCTTGCGGCCGGAACAGGTAGCGTCCTCCGACGCCGCCGGCGACGATGCCGCTTTCGTCCTCGTACCGAAGGATGTCGCCCGTGGTGGAGCCGGTCCCGACAAACCCAACCACCGCCCACCGGGTGAAGATATTCCACCGGAGCTCGGTCTCGACGACACCTACGAGCTCGTTCTGGTAGCGCAGCGCCGGAACCCCCCGAAGACTGATCCACGGATAACCCCAGAGTGGTGGATCGCCGCTCACTCCATCGAGGTCGAGCCGCAGCCCGAGTACGAATTTCTCGCCGAACTGGTGAAAGGAGAGCAATCGGAGGCTGCCCTTCCAGTAATTGAAGTCGCCGGCCAACGCCTCGTCGTACCTCCATGCCGCCAGCTCGAAGAGCTGCCCACGATCCGGCGTCATGGTGTTGTCCCGGGTGTCCCAGACCGCCTGCGCCGCCAGACCGCTGTCGGCGATAGTACCACCGGCCAGATCGACCGGTGCCTCGTCGTCCAGGTTGAACTGCCCTTTCATGTTGACGTAGGAGTACTTTCCTCCGAGCATGAAGTCGCTTGATCCGAGCCTGAACTTGATGTCCTGGTAAAGCACGCCGCCCTTGAGTGCAAAGCCGAATGGGATGTTCCCGAAGTAGAATGTGGATTCGACATTGACATACGCTAGGGCGCCCTTGTACCGGATCCGGTCATCCCGCCACGAGGCCGAGTGCCCGACACCGACCCCCCAGGTGCCATCTACGGTGTAGGCGGCGGCGACTCCCGTAATGGTGGGAGGCCGTTTCTTCCCGTCCTCGGTTGCCTGGTCCGGAGGAGTCCCGGTGGTCAGCGCCGGCGACACAGAGACGGGTTCGGGGTCGGCCTCCTTCTTACGCGGGTGGAAGTATCCGACCGCGCCGCCGAGACCGTAGCCGATGGCCGGCTCGGTGATGAAGATCGGTATCGGAATGATGCCGGCGCCCCCGGCTTCCTTCTTTTTCTCCTCCTTCTTCCTTTGCTTCTCCTCCTTCTTGCTCTCTTTCGTGGAGTCCTTTTCGACTTCAGCAGAAGTGTTGGAAGAATCCGTCTCCTGGGCGGAGAGCGTGGAAGCCGGAACCACGACCACGAGCCCGAACGCGATGATGGCCGCTGTGGCAATTCGGAGTGCCTGTTGTCCACCCCGAAGCACAATTCTGGCCATCGATGCACCTCCCCCTTGCGATCTGTCCTG
>JAOZUP010000054.1:2134-14148 GCA_029938595.1 Thermoanaerobaculales bacterium
TCAACCACCCTACCCTAAGGTACGGGGTGCAAGGCGCAGGGTTGCTCGGCGCCTGAGAAGCGGAGCAACCTTGGACCTTGTGCTTCGTGACTCGCTTCTACTCGTTCAGCTTGTCGTTGAGCTTGTACTTGGTGCCGGCGATGTCGGCGTTGAGCATCAAGCCCTTGTCGGTGAGCTGGTAAATTGCGAGGCCGTTGACGAAGTTGGTCTTGACCTCGGCAGCGTTCTTGCCGGCAGATGCGGTGGCGCCGGCGTCCGCCTGCCAACCCTTCTCGATGAAGTTGCGCAGGGTGACGTCGTCCTGGAACAGGAAGACCACCTGATACGAATTCACGCCGAGCCCAAAGCCGACCCCCACGGTCCCCATCTTCATGTAGGCGTGCTTGCCGGTCTTCTTCGACACGGCGACGCCATTGCCGCCGCCACCCGAGACGCCGAACGCGACCTTCGTGTTGTCGAAGACCGCCCAACCGATGGCCTCGTCGTACAGGGCTTTCGCATTCGAGTTTTCGCTGAACAATTTATTGAGCGTCTCTTTTGCAACCTCGTTGATCTTGGCACGCTTGGCGTCTTGACTGAGCTCGGTCGAGGTCTTCTCATCGTCGGCGAGCGCCGTTCCCGGCGCGGCGAGCGCCAGCACCACAACACACACGGTCAGAATCACAGCTGTCTTTCTCATCGATCTTCTCCTTTTTCAATTGTTGGTGCATCTTGAAGGGAACGAAATATTTCGTTCGTGCCCTGGCCGAATCGTTCGATGTTTTCCATATACGCTGTCACGGGCAGGTCGAGACACTTTACCATTTCGGGGGCCATGATGTGGACCTCGCCGGACCACGGGTTGGGTGACCTCGGGACCATCACGATCACCCGGCCGTCGTCGAGACGCTCGATCTCGAGACCGACCCGAGTGGCGCCGCCGAAGGTGGCCAGCACCGGGATCAGCTTGTAGGTGTCATCCTCCTGCAGGCCGCTGAGCATGCCCTTGATGATCACGTAGCCCGGCACCTTGGACAGCACCTTGGACTCGAGGCCCCCTACGATTGCCCGCAGAAATGCGGCCCGCGCGATCAAGCCGGCGATAAAGCAGATCAACACCACAGCGACGATGGCGATGATGTTCGCCAACGCCACGCCGCCGATGGCGTCGATGGGCACCCACGCCGCCATGGGTTCGGCGACCATCATCATCAGACCGGCGGCCTTGGCCAGAACTATGACCAGGACCACCACTGGCACCAGGAACACCAGACCGCCGATCACCGTGGTCTTGAAGAAGTGGATGCCGCCTTTTTTCGAGCTCATTTCACGCCTCCGGGTTCGCGAGGTCTAAGGTACACGGCACAAGGTTCAAGGCGCAATGTACGGGGTCTGGATACTGGATTCTCGATTCTCGATTGGTTCATTGAGGCAGATATCTGAGGATTCACCATTCTGGTGCATCCAGCATCCGGCTTCGCCCTTTGGGCTGCGCCGTGACAAGTCCGGCATCCGGTATCTGGTATCTGGTATTTGGTATCTGGCATCCAGCCCCATGGTCAAAACGCCCCACGAACCCGAAGACCGAAGACCCAGATCGAGTCGGTGTCGGGGTTGAGAGCCGGGTTGATGAGGTACTCCACATCCGGCGTGATGGCAATCGCCTTGGAGACCTGCCAGCGGTAGAAAAGCTCGGCCGTGTACTGGTTGGGAAGCCCCGGCTCCCAGGTGCTCTCGTTGGGCTCACCCCAGTTGAGGCCAAAACCGAGCAGGTTCTTCCCGGGGTTTCGCTGGTAGCCGAAACCGATGCTGACCGATTTCTGCATCAGGCTGCCGCCCTCGTCGGCGTATCCGGCGCGGACGAACGGCAGCCATTTGTCGTTGATGTAGTGGGTCCAGGAAAAGTTTGCCCCCCAGCCCGAGGGTGCGGCGGCTTCCTCGCGCTCGTCGGCGTGCCACAGCGTGAGGTGGACGTTGTCGAGATAGATCTTGTCCTGCGACGGCGCCCAGCCGATCTCGATGTGTTTGAAATACTCGTGGTCTGAGAAGAATGAGTCAATGGTCTGCCCGGGGTCGGTGGGGTCGGCGTTGAGGTCGGCCAGTCCACCGATCAAAAATATGGAGTCGGTGATCATCGCCCCGGCCCCGAGGCCGAATCCCTCATTGGGTAGGGGGATCGTGGTGGTACCGGTTGAGAAGGCAAAGTTGACGAAGCCGGTCCACGGGCTGGCCAGTGCGTAAACGTCGAGGTAGTCCGTGGGGTCGACGAATCCTCCCAGCAGAGTGATGCGGCCGCTATTGAATCGCTGCTGCCAGTAGAGATTGGTGAGCCGCAGCCCCTGGTCCGAGAACGGAGGTACGAAGAGCCCCACGTAACCGAGGTTGAAGCCGAAGCCGCTCGGCGCGACATCGGTGTAGGCGTGGCGGTGCTCCACCTTCCACACAAAGGCGCCCGTGTTCTTCGTGCCGCGACCCACCAGGTCCCACGAGCCGAAGAATCGCACCATGCCACTCGACGCCCGGTCGTCGCCGGGGCTCTCGCTGGCCCCGAGGTATACGGCCGAGTAATCGATGCTGAAGGACAGGCCGTGCTTCTCGGTCAGCTCGGCCTTCCAGTCGAAATAATTGTCGAAGAGCGACGGCCGGTCCACCGCGACGTCGTCGCGGAGCAGGTTCCCCACCGCGTTGGGGCCGCCCCATTGCGGCGCTCGATTCCTGGTCTCCTCGGACTCCTGTGCGGCCACGGGAACCGCCCACAGGACACAGACCGTCACGGTGGCGAAAGCCAGCGCTGCTTCGACAGCCGCGCGGCGGATCCAGGTGGTCAATTCACTCACTCCCCTCCACGTCGTGCCTCGGCTCGCGGTTCCGGCTGCCCGTGCGCGATGCCGACGACTGATCCGTTTAGTGGGTGGGTTTCATCGTCTCGTCGTCAAGCTCCACAAAGTCCTTGCCCAGGATGTTCTCCAGATATGTCTTCCGCTCCAGCGGCACGAAGCGGCCCTTCTGCTCGACCGGATAGCGAATCGGCTGGCCTGGGAACACACCGTCGAGCACCTTCGAGTCCTTGACGACGATCTGCCCGTTGACCAGCACGTAGGGGATGCCGGTGGATGGTAGACCGTTCTTGCCCGCCGCGTAGTCGGAGTTGTCGGTGACCGTCTCGAAATCGAAGATCGTGATGTCGGCGACCATGCCTTCCTGCATGCGGCCGCGGACCTTCATCGCCTCGACTCCAGCGTCTCCGAGGTGAAGAGCGGACCAGTAGCTCAGCTGGGCGAGCGTGTGCATCAGCGGCACGTCGTTTTCGCGGCCGAGCCGGAGAACCTTGGCGTGGGTACCGGCCGTCCTCGGATGCCCGCTGAACTTTTCGTACGGGTCGTCCCCCTCGAGATAGTTGCCCTCGTCATCGACCGGGGGCATCGCGTCACTGGCCACCGTCATGTGCGGGACTCTGAGCCACATCTTCAACCACGCATCGCGTGCGTCGATGAATGCGACGATCATGAACCCCGGATCCTCCTTGGCGATCCGTTCGTACTCTTCCTGGTTCATGAATTCACCGGTCTGCGGGTTCAGCATCCGCTCATAGCTCATTCCCGCCCCCTCGATGTTTTCGGGCTTGATCATCTCCGCGCCGATGGTTGTCGAGCCGGCGGTGTATGGATAGTACTCGGACCATACGTTGTAGCCCTGGGCTCGCAACAGCTGCAGTCTCTCCTCGATCTCCCACCAACCGAAGTTGTTGTTGTGGCTCAAGATGAACGGCTGGTTCAGGGCGACCCCGTTGGCAATCTCCTCGAGCCCTCCCAGCGTACCCTCCGTCGGCGGGCTCGTGTTGCCCAGCAGGCGGACATGGGACGCAAAGGTGCGGTCGTAGTTTGCCGCCACCTTCTGTACCTGGAACATCTCGAAGGTCGTCACGCCGTTTTGCATGTAGCCCATCGTCGAGCCGATTCCGAGCGCCCCGGCCCTGAGCTCCTCGTCCAGTCCCGCCAGAATCTGGTTCATCTGATCCAGCGAAGCCTTTGTATCGGCCCAGTCAGGAATGTCGTTCTCCTCGTACGACTGACCACGGAACTCACCCAGCCGCCAGACATCCACTGGATCGGGGAGCGGCATCTTGTCCATCACCCTCATACGGTGGTACTCGTGCGCGGCGACCGTGCCGATGTTCACCGGCCATTTCCCCTCGCGCTCGGCGTACCAGGCGGCCACGTTGATGGCACCGATCTCGAAGTCCATCGGTGTGGTCAGACCGTCCCGCAAGCCGACCCTGACACCCCACAGGCTGCCGGCCGAGTGTTGCTGGGTGTCGATGAACCCCGGCGCCACCACATGATTTGTGGCGTCGATGGTCTGCTTGCCGCGGATCGTCTCCTTGGTGATAGTGACGATCTTGCCGTCCTTGATACCGACATTTCGGACGGCGTCGAACATCGTCTCCGGGTCCATCACTCGACCGTTCAGAATGACGACATCATACTCAGTAGCCAAACCCATATTGGCAATGAGCATTATTCCTGTTGCCCCACCAAATATCAGACTCCAAACCTTTTTCAATCTCATCATCTTCCTCCTTGGTGTTTTTCCTGTGATCTGAAACGCCTTCGATATGTCAGGTCATTCCGGGGTGCGCGGGACAGTATCTCCGAGCGCAGGGGATTGTGCTTGCCATTTGGTGCCAGCCACTCGACCGGCCGGGTCCAGGTCGCAGGCAAGAATTGCTCTTCATTGGTTGAAATATGGTAAGCAAGATGGCAGTATTTTGGAGGTCATCCCGAGCAAAGAATCCTGGGAACACGTGATATTGCTTCGGTGTTGACCATCGAGAAAGAAGAATTTGGACGCCATACCCCTGATTCGTGCGAGGTACCTGCAGGCCTTTGCCGCCGCGGTAGAGCGGACGGGCGTGCGCCCACAGCGTCTGCTCGAGGCGGTGAAAATCCCGGTGGGGATTCTCGAAAACCCGGATTCGCTTCATCCGGCGCAGCAGCTCTTCGACTTTGCGGGGAAGGCGGCATGCGCCACCGGCCAAACCGACCTCGGCCTGGTGGCGGGCCGAACCAAGCTGGAAGATCACGGCGCATTCGGCAACCGGGTGTCCGGGGCGCCGACCCTTCACCAGGCCCTCGAGACCTTTTGCGCCGAGGCGCTCAGGGAGTACTCCAGGGCGTTTTTCTGGATCGAACGAAGAGGCGATGACATCTGGTTCTGCCGCGAAAAGATCGATGGTCAGAAAGACGGGCGCCAACAGATCGAGCTCTACCTCGTCGAACTCATGTTGCAGACAGTCCGGCAGGTCACGGGCCCCGGCTGGCAGCCCGGTGAGCTGTGGCTGCAGTCAACGGACGAACGGGTGCTCGGGGACTTCGAACCGCTGGCGCAGCTGAACGTGCGGTTCGGCTGTCCCATCCTTGCCATACCCATTCCGCGAAAGCTGATGAGCAAGATGTTGCCACAAAATGGTCGGCGGGGGTCGCTCGCTTTAGGACGATCCGGGGAGCAGGCGCCGCCGAAGCCGCCTGCTGCGGATTTTGTTGGTTCGCTTCGTGAGGTGATCGCGACCTATCTTCCCTCCAGACACGCAAAGATCGAGACCGTGGCGGAAGCGGCAGGCATGAGCGTGCGCTCGCTCCAACGCCGGCTCGCCTCGGAAGGCCTCACCTTCTCGCGGCTGGTCGACGAGGTCCGGCTCGAGATGGCCGTGCCCCAGCTCAGAGACCGGGGCATCAGGCTCACCGATATCGCCCTCAGTCTCGGCTACTCCGACCCCGCCCACTTCACCCGCGCGTTTAGCCGCTGGGCCGGCGTTTCACCGAGCGAGTATCGCGCCCACCAGTTTGTGAGCTGATGATCCGGACCTCAGGGAGTTGAGGAGTTTTTTCGACCTGATCACGTCGGATAGACGGAGATCGGACCTCCATGGTCCATAGAGTCTGGGTATGGCATCATGACATCGGTCGGCTACCTATTCTGATGTGCCGCAGCCACGGTCTCCGAATCGGTGCAAACTGGATTTTCGAGAGGAAGATTTCATGAGTGTTTTCCGCGCAGCGGGGGCCGGGTTGCTCATGTTGGCGCTGGTCGCGGTGCCGGCCATGGGGGTCGAAAACGATGACGAAGAGGACGCTCGGAAACCTCCAGCTGCTGGCGGCGGCGGGGGTGGAGTTTCACCAGGGTAGGGACGGGGACGGCCACCGGAAGTCGGGCGAGGGTGGCGGAACCGACAAGGACGCCACGTACTTCCTGCTCCGGCTCGGCGCCGGCTACGACATCCACCTAGGCGAGAGCTTCGGGATCGTCCCAAACCTCAATCTCGACTTCGTGAACAACGAGAAGGTTTGGGTCTACGGACTGGCCTTTACCTACGGCTGGTGATCGGGAGATCCTAATCAACCTCGACTGGGCGGCCGAGAGCCTTCCAGCTGAGGAGACCGCCCTTGAGGTTGTGAACGTCTTCAAAGCCGAGACCGATCAGCCAGTGCATGGCGCGCGTTGACCGACGCCCGGACCGGCAGATGAGGAAGATCGGGCGGTCATGAGGGAGCTTCTCGGCGTCCTCGATGATGTGGCGTAGGGGATAGAGCTCGGCTCCGGCCAGGTGGCCTCGTTCGTACTCCTCGAGCTCCCTAACATCGACGAGGAGCGCGCTGCCACCGTGCCGACGCAGGCCATCCTCAAAATCCGGAACGTTGAGCTGCAGTTCGGGGTAGCGGAACCTGGTTGGAAAGGCCGGCAGGCGGATGTCGTAGAGGTGCTTTTCGAGTGGTTGGCACTCGGCAAACACCCGGTGCTCGCACTCGTAGATGCACACGGCGGGATCGATGGCGTTCTCGAAGAGCCATTCGATGGCCTCCTCCTGTTTGAGGAAGTTGTCCTCGCCGATGAGCTCCTCGAAACCGGAAACCCGCATCAGCTGACGCACATCGGGCCGTACCTGGACGAGGTAGACATCACCGCCCGCATCCCGGTACAGACGGAGAATGCCCTCGAGCACATCGATGCCGGAGAGGTCGCACTGAAAGACGCCGTGCATGCGCAGGAGCAGCTGGTTCTGGCCGGGGTTTGTCTCGTAGTTGCGGAGCAGCTCGTCCTCGACGTGGCTGGCGGCCCCGAAGAAGAGGGCGCCGCGGATATTTATCACCCCGAGTTGCGGGCAGGCAGGAGTTTCCTCCTTTTCGACAAAGTGGCGGAAGTTTTCGCTCGGTACGACGGTATGAACCGTCGGCAGGCTCGATTGGTAGATGTAAATTGCGAGCGACAGGATGACCCCGGCGAGGACAGCGAATTCGAGCGGAAGGACCAGGGTTGCGGCAAAGGTTGCGACCATGATCCCGGTCTCGGGCCGGGATGTCCGGATCACCCGCCGAACGCCGTGCCAATCGACCATCCGGTAGGCAATGACCATGATCAACCCGGCAAGGGCTGCTTTCGGCAGATACGCTGCCTGCGGCCCAAAGGCGAGCACCCCGGCGAGCACGAAGAGCCCGCCGAAGACGCTCGACATCTGGCTCCGCGCACCTGATTGGTAGTTCACCGCCGATCTGGTGAACGACCCGGAGCACGCGTAGCCGCTGAAGAGCCCGGCAGCGATATTCGCGATTCCCTGACCTACGAGCTCCTGGTTGACGTCCAGCCGCTCACCACTTTGGCGTGAGATCTCGCGTGCGATCGACACCGCCTCGACCAGCCCCAGCGCAGCAACCGCCAGCGAGCCGGTCACGAGAGCCCCGACGAGGTCTAGCTCGATCATCCAGCCGAGCGGAAATCCCGTCACTTGCGGCACGGTCCGCTGTATTTCCCCCACAACCGCAACACCAAGGCGGTCGACCCCAAAGACGGCAACCACCACTCCGGCACCGATCAGGGCGAAAAGACCGCCCGGTAGTCGCTTGTAAAACCTCCCCAGCAGGAGAATCACGACGATCGTTCCGGCACCGAGGGCGAGGCTGGGGACATGGGTCTCGTCGATGGCGTCGACGACCTTGGCAAGCGTACTCAGCAGGTGGGGGCTGCGTGGAACATCGAGGCGAAAGAGGTTCTTAAGCTGGCCGGCCGCGATCAGAACGCCGGCGCCGGCAGTGAACCCCAGAAGGACAGCTCTTGATGCAAAGTTAACGAGCATGCCGAGACCGGCAAAGCTGAAGACAATGCAAAAGACTCCGACCATCACCGCCATCATGCTTGCGGCAACCAGATACTCGGGAGCGCCGATCGCGGCGAGCGGGGTCAGAATCGAGAGGACGAGAATCGAAATCGCGTTGGTGGGACCGGTCGAGAGATAGCGCGACGAACCCCACAGCGCGCCTGCGATCGAAGCGACAACCGCCGAGTAGAGCCCATAGGAGGGCGGCAACCCGGCGATCGAGGCGTAGGCGATGCACTGGGGAATGGCGACCACTGCGACCGTCAAACCCGCGATTACGTCGCCACGCACCTGAGTCCGTCGATATCCTCGGAAAATCTCGAGCGGCCGAATCAGTGTGGTCAGGTCACGCCGTACGATGTCTTCGGGTTTCAGCTTCGCCTCCTCGCCCCAAGAATAACCGAGGTGCCTCTACGATCCGAGCCCGTTCGTGCGCTCGTCGAACGGACGCCCACGGCGTTCAGAAGAAGGGCGGACTATGGCAGCACGATGGCGTGCGCCTCGCGGACGAAGAATGCCTTGCACTCGTCCCAATCAAAGGGCTCGAGCATTCTCGGCATTGGCTCGGATTCTGCATCCTCGAAGTAGGTCAGGCTCTTGAGAATATGGTATGCGTTGCTTCGTCCTTGGCCGTATTTCTGCGGAAGCCACCGGAAGCACTCTTCGAGCGAGAGGCCTCCGCGGAGAATGAGGTACAGGTCGATAAAATCCTTGCGGCTACCCCGGCCCGAGATCGCTGCCAGCTTCATCAGGGCGATGTCCCGAGGGTCGGCGAGCCGGAAGAACACGTAGGGTTGTCCGGGGAACAGGAACGGGTCGGGTACGGAGAAGAACGACACCTTGGTCTGGGAGACGAGCGCGGTCAGGGTGCGGTCGTCCTCCTGGAGTGTCTCGACCTCACCGACCAGACGAAGGACCTCGTGGAGTCTGTCCACGTCCATCAAGTCGGTTCGGAAGAAGTCGAAGTCCTCGGAGATGCGGTGACCCATCTGCAGCGCCAACCCGGTGCCGCCGGCGAGCGTCCATCCCTCGAGATGGAGGCTCTTCAGCGACTCGAGCTTCGCCAGGAGGTCGCGGCTTCCTCGCGGGAGTACTTTCTCGTGCATGTCATTCCTTCTCTGGAGAGTATCTGTTGCCAGAATGCGCGGGTTCTGTCCGATGAGAAGCGGGTTCCGCTGACGTAACGCAGAAACGTGTCCCTTCCCATGTGTACCGCCAGGTGGTGGACGTCTTCAAGATTGCCGTACTCCAGCACCCGTTCCACGACCCACATCGGGTTCTCCTCCAAATGGTGGACGGTGAGGTCCTGATCCCAAAACAGACGCCGCAGCTTCTTGACGACATCGGACCTTTGCGGGCGAATTTCGCTCCTCTTTTTCGGCTCCAACCGCACAACGAGCTCGCAATCGAGTGCGGTCGCCAGCTTGCGGAGGGTGTAGACCTCGAAGCGCGACCAGCCGTTCTCATACCGCGACAGGGTGGCCGGAGACGTATCCACCCGCCGGGCGACCTGAACGAGCGAAAGGCCCAGGTCCTTGCGCCGCGCACCGAGTTGGCGAGATATATTCGTGGGGCAATCCATGCTATTATCATACATGATAATAGCCAAAAATACAATGAAATGAAGCGTTCCCGGCCCCCCGCCCTCCAGGTGCCGGATTCCAGATTCCGGACACCAGATCCGCCCGCTCACCCGTTTCACCTGTCAGATATCTGGCATCTGACATCTGGCATCTGCTATCTGGGTGAGTGGGCCTTACCAGCCTTTCACCGGGCGCCACTCGTCGACCACCTCGGTGCCTCGAAGGACGTGGTAGCTCTCGAAGCAGGCAGCGGCGAGACAGGAGTGATTGGGGACGATTCGGATGCGCGTGCCGGGCCGGAGGGCCTCGACCCCGGGGCCCGAAAGGGTGCCGTGCTCCTGGGTCAGGGCGGTGAGTCGGAGGCCGGGCAGCGGGTGCTGGTCTTCCAGCGCGACCGGCACGCCAAAGCCACAGTCGGGATTGACGTGGGTCGGCCCGGGGTCCTTGCTGAGGGCGACGGCGCCTGCGTCGATCACGGCACGGTCGTGCTCCGGATGCACGCTGATAACGGTGGCCAGAACTGAGAAGGCGATCTCGTCAGTTTCGCAGCTGCCAATCGTGGACTGGAAGGCGTCGAAGAAGATGTAGTTGCCGGGACGGACCTCGGTGACGCCGGTGAGGTCGTCGATCGCGCGCATGGTGGGCGTGGCGCCGACGCTGACCTCGCGAAACTCCAGACCCAGGTCTCTCAACTCGGCTGCGAGGGTGGCCATGACATTGCGCTCCTCACACGCGGTCTCGAAGGCTTCGGAGCGGTTGCGCGTCAGGTAGGAGTGGCCGGCGTGGGTGAGCAGGCCGCGAAAGTCGATGACTGTGGATTCGGCGAGCCTCCGTGCGAGGGCCCGGGTCGCCTCGGACTCGGGATCGACGCCGGTGCGGCCTCCGCCACAGTCGACCTCGAGAAAGACCGGCAGGACGGTGCTTCGGGATGCGGCCGTCTCCTCAACGGCGCGAACGGTGTCGAGATGGTCGACGAGGATGTTGAGGGCGTCGATCTCGTCATTGAGGTTGGCAGCCTCGGCGATTTTCCGCGGGGCGATAGGAACTGCATAGGTGATGTCGGTGAATCCCCCAGCGGCGAAGGCACGGGCCTCGGCAAGGGTGGAGACCGTGATGCCTCCGAAGGCGTCCGCAGTTTGGATCCGCGCCGCCTCCACGCACTTGTGGGTTTTAACGTGGGGCCGGAGACGAACGCCGAGCCGCCGCGCCTTCTCCGCCATCCGTTGTGCGTTGGCCTCGAGACGATCGAGATCGACCAACGCACATGGTGTCGAGAGATCGTCGAGGTACATGTGCGGAGAGTATCAGAACGGGGCAACGTTCAAACGTTCAACGTTCAAACGTTTGAACGTTTCGTTCATGAGAACCTTACGCGATGAAGGCGCTCGACTGCTGTTATAACCGGTATTGCTGACGCAGCTCGCGTCGCATGAGCTTATTGGAAGCGGTGCGGGGGAGGGCATCGACAATCACGAGATCGTGGATCTTGAAGAGGGGGTTGAGCTCTGAGGCCAGATTCGACCTGAGCTCGCGCCGCAAGTCTGCGACATCGGCATTTTCTCTCAGCACCGCGAAGACCACCAATTGCTCCGCCCCTTCGCCCTCCGGCTGGACTGCCACCGCAGCCGACTCGAAGACCGCTGGGTGGTGCTCGAGGACCCGCTCGAGTTCGAGCGACGAGACCTTGATGCCGCCGAGATTCATGGTGTCGTCGGCGCGGCCCTGGGCCCGGAAGTAGCCGCCGGGCAGGCTCTCGACCTGGTCGCCGTGGCGGCGCAGCACCTCGCCGTTGGGTCCCGCCGGACAGCCGGCGTAATACACGGCATCATGGTCGCGGTTGAGAAGCTCCTGCGACAGGCCGATCGACGGCGGCACGAGGAAGAGCTCTCCCTCCTCGCCGTTGGCCACCGGGAGGCCCTCATCGTCGAGAACCACCACGCAGAGCCCCAGCGCCGGAGTCGAGAAGGTGCCGGGCGAGGCCGGCTGCCCGACGGTGCCGGTCAGGTGGCCGCCGCCGATCTCGGTGCCGCCGCAGTACTCGATGATCGGCGCGCGGTAGCCGGCGCGGCTCATCAGCCACAGGGAGTCGCGCCGGTTGGATGGTTCGCCGGTTGACGAAAAGGTGCGGATCATCGACCAGTCGACGCCGTCGCCGGCGCCGGAATCCTTCCACGCCCGCACCAGCGACGGCACGACCCCGAGCATGCTGACCCCGGCCCGGCGCACGAAGTTGGTGAATCCACTGTCCGACGGGAGACCCTCGTACAGGGCGATACACGCGCGGTTGATGAGGGTGGCGTAGA
>JAOZUP010000384.1 GCA_029938595.1 Thermoanaerobaculales bacterium
GCGAACCAATGTTGATCACGTGGCCACGCCCCCTGGTGATCATACCCGGCAGCACCGCCCGGGTAACCCAGAGGAGGCCCTTGAGGTTGGTGTCGATCATCTCCTCCCAGTCCGCCACATCGCCCTCGTGGAGAGGCGCCAGACCACGAGCCAAACCGGCGTTGTTGACCAGAAGGTCGATGCCGCTCCAGCTCTCCGGTAGGCCTTCGACCCACTCATCAACCGCTTCCCGATCACGGACGTCGAGGGCTTCGGTCAGAACCTCGGTCCCATGCCGCTCCCGCAGGACCGCCGACAATTCGTCCAATCGCTCTTTCCGACGCGCTGTCAGCAGCAATCGACAGCTCTGCGCTGCAAAGGCCTCCGCGCAGGCCTTCCCGATGCCACTCGAGGCGCCGGTGATCAGCACACACCGGTTCGTCAGGTTTTCGCTCATCCTCACTCCCCCGCCGATCAGGATCGGCTCGCCCTTCTCACCTGGTTTCGTCTCAGAATCTCAGGACCCTGGACCCTGCCATGGATGCGATACTTTATTGGACGATAGTCAGCGGTACCGTCGTCGGGTCATCGGTGCCGGGCGAACCCGCGGTGCCGTCGATCACCGCCGCGTAGGCCCACATCTCGCAATCCGACGTCACCACCTCGACTGTCGCGTAGGCATCATTCTGATTGCCGGCGCCGGCCGCGGCAAACACATCATTGATCTGCTTGAACGAACCCGCATCGATCGCCCGCTCGAGTGCCGTTCCAACCTGTGCGCCCGTTGAAGAGAAAAGCGTCACTCGCGCCCGGCACCTCTTGTCAGCCATGTTGACGAGACCGATGTTGGTTCGGAAGTCGGTGTTGCCGGTCAGCTGCGAAAGCAGACCAGTGCCGCCGCTGCTCACGCCGTCCATGATCATGACACCCGGCATGAACGAACCAAAGGACCCCTGGTTGTTGAACGTGTATGTGCGAGCCGTGACCACAAGTGGCTGAGTCGAGTTGACATGGACCGACCCGGCCGAATCGTCGGTGACTCCAAAAAGGGTTGATACTGCATCGTCCCAGGTACCCAGGACGCCGTTCGACAGAGATGCGGACACCGTGGTCGGCACCTCGGTGCCATAGTAGGTGAGGCTCACGTCTGCAGTCGCTCCCGAACGATTCAGGAGGCCCATCTTGGACACCCACGGAGCCCCGCCGACACCGGTCGTGCGAGCTATGGCCGCGATGAAGTAATCGTAGTCGCCGCCAGGATTTGTACTACCATCCGGGTCCGCACCGGAAACGAAGAGTGTGTCGCTTGCAGCCGGATCGAGCCAGTCCTTGAGGCGTTCCGACGGGGAAGCTCCATCCCAGGCGCGTTCGAACTTGGCGAAGTAGTCGGAGCCGTTGGGATCGCTGCACGACGCGGCGCCCCCAGACAAAGATCCAACCAGCAAATGGGTTGCCGGGTCCCAGAGACCGGCCCCAGACGAGCCTCCTTCAGTCGTCCCGTCCTCCCAATTGTCGACCTTCCAGGGTTGGATGACCGTTCCCACAGCGTTGCCGTCCTGATCGACGAGATTCAGCGCGCTAATCGTTGTCAGGGGATCGTCGTTGAGGCTGATCGCCTTCTCGTCGCCCAACGGGTGATGGATACAAACACTGCTCTGCGGTGCCGTCGTGGATCGTGCGTCCCAGCCCGAGTAGTAGACGTCCCAACTCTCGTCGGGCACCTCGTCAAGCTCCAGCAAGACGAAATCAGCGTCCTCACGTGTCGCCAAAAAGGTCGTTCCGCTCTGGTTATCGGCGAGCGAGCCGCCACTCAGCAGTCCGCACCTCGGCGACTCGTAGTTCCAGTACACGACGACCGACTGATCAACATCTTCATTCACATCGCAGTGCCACGCTGAATGAAAGTAAGCGGTAAATGTCGCCGGCACATCCATGAGCAGGGTTCCGGTGCAAAGAAACTGAGAGGAACCTGAGACGTACGAATATTTCCCAACGCTACGGATCTCTTCGCGCCAGTCGTCGCCCTCGGGGCACACCACATCGATATTGCAGGAATCCTGTTTGGCGAGATTTGAGGTGGTGTCGAAGAGTTCTCGATACCCGCGCCCCACGGACCCAAGCCGGAGATCGGGCTCGAAGGCCGCGTCGCCGGGCACGAAGAGCTCGATCACCGCCCGATCCCCGGGCACGACCGCCGTCCACAGCTCGCCATCGGCCCGGTTGTTGCGCGCCGTGTAAGGGCCCTGATAGAAGCCGTTTTCGGCGCTGAAGACATGAACGGTCGCTCCCGGAGGCAAACGGAACCGCGAAAAACCGAAGTTCAGGTCGGTGGCGCCGGGTGATTCAACAGTCATTCTCCACAGACGACCTCCGTCCTCCAGTCCCTGCCACACGCCCTCTTCGCCGGGAGTGATCGCAACCTCAGCCAGCGTCGCGAACCGCGTGGGGCGAACTTTGGCGGGGGCGGCCGCATCCTCGGCCAGCAGTGCCTCTCGATCCACACTCCCGACCTGAAAAACAGGCACTTCGGGGAGCGAGTCGGTCGCCATCCGCTGCGACATCGGCGGTGTTCGCGTACCCGCCTCAGAAGATCCACAAACAACGAGCGCGGCGAGCACGATGGCACAAAGCGCTACCCAACATCGGGAGAATTTCATTCAAGACTCCTGTCTGACAATCGACGGCGGGCGCCGCCGTTCTCTGCAACACTTCGAGTGATCATACTGTTCCCCGAAGGCCTCCACCGAGCCCCTCATCCGACCCGGGTCGAGTGCACCCGGAAACGCCTCAGACACGCTATTCCGCGATTCAACCTCATCCCTCAGCACGCCGGCAAGAGAGAGGGGGGATCATGTCGGTACTGCACGAGAGCACGCGTCCCGTGCGACCGATCATCTGGAAGGCGGACCCATCGGTCCGACCCTCGGGCCAGCCGCATAACCGTTGCGCCGGGCATCTCCAACCCCGGTGAACCGACCCGTCTGCGGGTCGAAGGCCACAGCGTTGACAGCGCCGAAACGGGCGAGGGGAATCGCCTCGGGTGGGAAATGGAGGCGATGGACGTCAGGGAATCCCATGCTCAACAATTCATCGGCGTTGGTATCGGTCTGGGGAGCGGCGATCTCTATCTGAACCTGTACCGGGTCGTGACCGCCCCAAAGGGTCCTTGGCGCCACCACCGCATCGCGCGTCCCCATCCGCCGGTCGACCACGTTGCTGATGACCCCGGTGACGATAGGTGGGATCAGATTGCTGCCGGCGCTGCCGAGCGCCAGGACCGGAACGCCGTCCTGGAGCACGATCGTCGGCGCCATGTCGCTGCGGCACGGACTTCCGGGTCTGAGAAATGCCGAGCTGGCAGGGTCCTCGTAGTCAAAGCTCTCGAGAAAGACACTGTAAGGGAAACCGAGGCCCGGGGTTGCAACCTTGTTGCCGAAGAGCCGGCCGAGGGTCTGCGTGAGGGACACCATGTTGCCATGCCGGTCGGCGACCGAGACCTGGACCGTGTGTTCCCCAGTTGGTTTCGCGACCGCCCGAGGGTCGAGGACATTCTCGGGGATAGCGTGACCGGGGGAGATGAGTCGCGCGCGCTCCTTCGCGTGGATCTTGCTCAGGTATGGAAGGTCAAAAAAGGTGTTACCGCTGTTGCCCGGAACCGGCAGGGTGAGATCCGCCTGCGCGATGCGATAGGCCTCGATGAGGAGGTGGAGCCGTTCCACGGAGTCTTCGGCCAGGAATTCTCTCGGCCGGGTCTCGAGGATATTGAGTGCTTCGACGACCTGGTCACCACCTCCGGGCGGCGGGAAGGTAAGCACTTCCACATCTCGATAGCTCGAACGTAGTGGACGGCACTCGCGAACCCGGACCCTTGCCAGGTCGACACGGGTTAGAAAACCGCCGTTGCGCGCCATGTCTGCTGCGATCTGAGTCGCTATGGCGCCGCGGTAGAAGCAATTAGTTCCCTCGGCTGCGATCCGCCGCAGGGTGTTGACCATATCGGGATGACAGTAGCGGTCACCGGCTTTTCCAATGGTGAGACC
>JAOZUP010000055.1 GCA_029938595.1 Thermoanaerobaculales bacterium
AGCGGGACGAGGTTTGATCAGAATTTTGAGTTCTCAGTTGAGTTTTGAGTTTCCATCCACTCACCCGTGAGGGGCTTCCGACTTCAATGTGGCACGTTACGGTGGGGAGTTGGGTGGAAAATCCGAAATCCGAAATCCGAAATCCGAAATGGACGGGTGGGCGGCATTCCTAATTCCTAATTCCTAATTCCTCATTCCTAATTCTTCTGCGTGCTCAACCGCAGCTGCTTCCACCGATCGTGGTACCACAACCACTGGTCCGGATTTTCGCGGATGGCGGCCTCGAGTACGGCCATGTAACGGGCGGTCAGCGGTACGTCCTCGCTTTCGGTCTCGGTGAGATCCTCGACCATCAACGGCTCCTCATAGTGCAGGCTGTAGCGACCGGGTGCCTCGCGCAGCGCGAAGACCGGCACCACCGGCGCGCCCGTCTTGCGCGCCACCCGGGCGAGGATCGGGTGGGTCCATGCCGAGTGGCCGAAGAAAGGCACCTCGACACCCTGGTCTTCACCAACGCGCTGGTCGATGAGGATGCCCACGCCGCCCCCCTTTTTAAGCTGGGTCAGCATCTCGCGGAGGATGTTGTGTTTGCCGAAGACGTGGTTGCCGTAGAGCTTGCGCAGCTGGTCGAGCTCGATCTCGAGGAGGGGGTTGTCGAGTGGCCGGTTGACCACCGACAGGCCGGCCTCGACCTTGAGGCCGGTGACCAGCGCCGCAACCTCCCACGAGCCGATGTGGGCGGTCAGGAAGAACACGCCCCGGCCATACGACAGAGCATGCTCGACGTGCTCCCAGCCCTCGATCTCGACCACTGCCAGCAGCTCCTCCGGCCGCAATCGCTGGATGCGGATCGCGTCGAGACCGGAGCGGCCGAAGTGACGGGTCACCGCGCGCGCCAGCTGGCGCCGCTCGGCGTCGGTCTTTTCGGGGAAGGCGAGGGCGAGGTTGAAGTCGATAATCTCGCGCCGCCGGCCGCCGGTCAGGGAGTAGATATTGCCGACAACGTCACCGACCCTCGCCAGGGCGCTGGGCGACAGCAGCCCGCTCAGACCTCGCGCAACCCGAAAGGCCGAAAACTCGAGGTGATTTCGGAGCGCAGACCGATTCTTGCTCACGACGCCACCCCAGGCAACAGCCGCCACAGACCCCGCCAGCTCCCCTCGATAGGTTCCATCTCCGCCTCCACCACCCATACCTCAGCGTCCGCCGGCAGCTTGACAGCATCCTTGGCAGTGGTGACGGGAACCGCATTGGCGGCCTGTGCTGCCGCCACAACCTCGCGTACATCCTGGTCGCGGTAGTCGTGGTGATCGGGAAACCATCGGCTATCGACGAGCTCGGCCCCCGCCTCTGCCAGGGTCACGACAAAGCCCTGCGGACGGCCGAGGCCCGCAAACGCAAAGACCCGTTGCCCGGACAGGACCGACGGATCGCACCAGCCCTCACCGGTCACCCGCACCCGCACCGGGCGCAAGCGGGCCACAAAGACCTGCAGCGCGGGTGAGACACGATCCACCACGCTCTCGATCTCGGCCACCACCGGTCGCCAGTCGTCCGGCACCTTGGTCACGAGGACGGCATCGGCGCTTCGGAGGGCCGCGATCGGCTCTCGCAGGCGACCCAGCGGCGGCACACGCCCACCGCCCCAGGGGTCACCTGCATCGATCACCACAATGTCGAGGTCGCGTTCCAACCGCAGGTGCTGAAACCCGTCGTCCAGGACCACGACATCGGCACCCAAACGAATCGCCTCCCGGCCACCACGCTCGCGATCGGCGTCCACCACCACCGGCACCCCGGGCAGCTGCCGCGCCATCTCCAAGGGTTCGTCACCTGCCTCGAAGACCGTGTGCCGCGGCTCGGGTCCAATCACCACGACCTGGTTGTCGCCGCGACGTTTGTAGCCCCGAGTCAGAATGGCCGGCCGTCGTCCCATGCGCACCAGATCGCGCACCAGGGCGATCACGGTCGGCGTCTTCCCGGTACCACCAAAGGTCAGATTGCCGACCGAAATCACCGGCGCCGCGAGACGTGCGCGCCGAAGCCAACCTCGGCTGAAGGCTATCCGACGGGCGGCCACGGCACCCCGGTAGGCGGGTGAAAGGGGCAGCAGGAGGTGGCGCCAAGCCATGGATTTCAATCCGATCCGGCCAACGCGAGCAGCGCGGTAACGGTGCGGCTGGTGGCGCCGCTGTTGGTCTCCACCACCTCACATCCGGAGCCGCCTGCCGCCCGCGCGAGCTTTTCATCATCGAGCCAAATAGCTGCCGCCACTTTGAGCTCGGCGACATCGGCCACCAACCGAGCCCCTCCGGCCGCAGTCATCTCGTCATAGACCTCGCGGAAGTTGTGGACGTGCGTCCCGCTCAGCACCGGCACGCCCCACACCGCCGCCTCGAGCGGGTTGTGGCCGCCAGTCGGCGCCAGTGAGCCGCCGATGAACGCCACCTGGGCCAGCCGGTACGCCCGGGACAGCTCGCCGATCGTATCGAGGAGAAAAACGTCTGCGCCGGGCGGAATCGCTTCGCCGCCGCTGCGGCGGGAAAAGACGATCCCCCGCTCGCCAAGGAGGCGGGCGACGGCGTCAAAACGCTCGGGGTGACGTGGCGCGAGGATCAGGAACGGCGGCGAGCTCTCGGCATCAATTTCGGCCACCGCATCGAGTACCTGCACTTCCTCCCCTTCCATGGTGGAGCCGGCAACAATGATCGACCGGTCGCCGGCCGCGGATCGCACCGCCTCCGCCCAATCCAGTGGCCGTTCGTCGGGCTCGAGGTCGTACTTGATATTGCCGCTGACCGAGATCCGGTCTGCGGGCACGCCAAGGCCGGCGAAGCGCTCGCCATCGGTGTCGGTGCGGGCGAGCACGAGGGTGAGAGGCGCGAGCAGGGATTGCAGCAGCGCCGCCACCCGGCGGTAACCGGCAAAGGAGCCTTCCGACAGGCGGGCATTGACCACCGCCACCGGTATCCCCCGCCGGCCCGCCTGGTGGAGCATCTCCGGCCACAGTTCGGTCTCTACCAACACCAGGAAGCGCGGGTGGGCGGCTTCGAGGACTCGCTTTACCGGACCGGGAAGGTCGATGGGACACGGAAACACCGACAGTCTGTCACCCAGCGTGCGGCGGGCGAGATCGAGACCGGTGGCCGTGGTGGCCGTCAAAAATAGAGGGGTTTCGGGTGCCTGCCGCTCGAACTCGGCGACCAGACGGCGAGCAAGCTCCACCTCTCCCACCGACACCGCTTGGATCCAGACGGCGTCCTGCGGCAGATCCGGCAAACCGAACCCCATCCGATCACGGAAGCGCGGCCGGTTTTTGCCCGTAAACAGCTGGCGGACCTTAAGTACGGGAATGGCCAACGGCAACATAACCGCCATCAAACTCCGGTAGACCCACAGGCTCAAGCTCGCCATGCCGCCTAGGATAGACGTTCTGCCGCGGCCTCGGCGACTCTCCAACTATTTTTCCACCTCTTTGGCCTGGTCGGGAGAGCTTGGCCCGCTCTTCTCACCGGGTTTCGTTGCGAGGGCGGCGAAGCGCAAGTATCCGCTGGGTTTGTCGCGAATCGGGCGACGCAGTCGTAGTAGCCACCCGGTGAGAAGTGCGGGTTAAGCCAGGGTTGCGTACTCAACTTCGCCGTCGGGCACCAGGAAGGTCCCAGCCTTGCCGTCGAGGGCCAGCTTGAGGCTCTCCTGGTCCGTGATCAGGACCTCCTTGCCGGTGGCCTCGACGAAGTCCATGGAGGACTGGACCTTGGGCCCCATCGAGCCTGGAGGGAACTGATTCGAGGCCATCATCTCCCGCGCCTTGGTGAGTGGCATCCGCCGCAGCCACCGCTGGTTGGGGCGGCCGAAGCTCTCGGCCACCATCGGCACCTGGGTCAGCATGATGAACAGATCGGCCTCGAGCTCACAGGCCAGGATCGAAGCGACGTAGTCCTTGTCAATCACCGCCTCGACGCCGCGGTAGTAACCGCCAACGTCCCGGTAAACAGGAATGCCACCACCGCCGCCGGCAACCAGCACAGCGCCGTTTTCGACCAGCCGTTTGAGCAGGTCACAGCCGAGGATCCGTTGCGGCATCGGCGATGGCACCACCTTGCGCCATCCGCGGCCGGCGTCCTCGACCATCTGCCAGCCGTGCTCCTGCATCAACAAATTGGCGCGGTAGGCGGTGAAGTAGGGACCCACCGGTTTCGTGGGGTTCTCGAAAGCCGGGTCGTCGCGGTCCACCTCGACCTCGGTCAGGACGGCCGCGATTTCCTTCTCCAGCTGCTCCTCGTTGAAGCGGTTGCGCAGCTGGTTGGCGAGCATATAGCCCATCGAGCCCTGAGTCTGGGCTACAGCCACGTCGAGTGACTGCGGCGGGATCTTGGTGATCGCCTCTTCGACCTGGATCATGATGTTGCCGACCTGCGGGCCATTGCCGTGGACGATGGCGAGCTCGTAGCCTCGGTGGACGATCTCCACCAGCCAACGGGTCGCCTTCCAGCTCAGGGTGAACTGTTCCTCCTGGGTGCCGTGGTCCTGTGGCCTGAGCAGGGCGTTGCCGCCGAAAGCGATGACCGCGACCTGCCGCTGTTTCCCGTCGAGCTCGATCCGATTCTTGCCTGCCATGATCTCCTCCGTCCCGAAGTACGGGAAACACCCATTCTGCGACCGGTTCATGCAGGAGTCAACAATCGATAGCGCTGACACTTGAAGGTATCCACCCCCACCACAGAGGCACAGAGACACAGAAGAGACACAGAGTGAATATTCTGCTATCAAATCTCTGGTAAAAAGAGGCTTGTGCCGGCTTTAGAACTCTCCGTGTCCTCTATGTCTCTGTGGTGTTTCAGGTCGGCTGTAGCACGACGACGCGCTCGCATCCTCCGATGTCGCGCACCCGACGGGCGACGGCGAGACCGGCGCCGGCGGCAACGGTCGCTACGGCGTCGGCTTGGTTCTCTCCGATCTCCAGGACCGCGCCGCCGCACACCCGGAGCAGGCGCGGCAGATCGGCGAGGAGAGCGCGCACCAGATCAAGGCCGTCGGCACCACCGTCGAGGGCGGCCGAAGGGTCGTGGCGGACCTCCTTAGGGAGCCTCTCGAGATTGGACGACGGAATATAGGGCAGGTTGGCGACCACGAGATCCCACGGGGGTGCGGCGGCCGACGCAAGATCGCCAAGGAAGAGTTCGATCTCGACTCCGTGGCGCTCGATGTTACGCCCCGCCACCCGAAGCGCCGCCGGGGAGCGGTCGACCGCACACACCCGCCACCGCGGGCGCTCGGCGGCCATGCACACCGCAACGCAGCCTGAACCCGTGCCCACGTCGAGGACTCGGGCGGTCGCGGACAGCGGGAGTTCGAGCGCCGTCTGCACGAGGAGCTCGGTTTCGGGACGCGGGACCAGAACCTCGGGGGTCACCAGGAACTCGCGTCCCCAGAAGGGACAGAACCCGGTGAGGTGGTGGGCGGGCTCACCGGCCGCCCGACGTTCGAGCCAGGATCGGTAACGCGCCTCGATCTCCGCAGGAACCTCGCGCTCGGGGTGAAGCCGCAGCGTGATCTCGTCAACACCCCACGCTCGCGCCAGGAGCCAAGCCGCCTCCCGCCGCGGATCCGGAATCCCCTCCCTGGTCGGCAGCGCCGCGGCGCCCGACTGAAGCGCTTCTTCGACGGTCACAGATCGACTCGACTCGGCAATTTCGAATTTCGAATTTCGAATTTCGAATTTGGGCCCACCGGCCCATTGACCATCTCATTTGAGGCTGTGCCGGAAATCCGAAATCCGAAATCCGAAATCCGAAATTTCCGTTTCACCCCAGCTCTTCCTTGAGTCGTTCCGCTTGGAACTCGGCGATCAGTGGCTCGAGTAGGAGATCGAGATTGCCCTCCAGGATCTCACCCAGCCGATGCACTGTGAGGCCGATGCGGTGGTCTGTCACCCGGCCCTGCGGGAAGTTATAGGTACGGATCTTCTCCGAGCGATCGCCGGAGCCGATCTTCGAGCGCCGGTCGGCGGCGCGTTCCGCGTCGCGTTCCCGTTCCTCGATCTCCTTCAGTCGCGCCTTGAGCACCCGCAGCGCCTTGGCCTTGTTCTGGATCTGCGACTTCTCGTCCTGGCAGGAGACCACCAGGCCACTTGGCAGGTGGGTGATGCGCACCGCCGAGTAGGTGGTGTTGACGCTCTGGCCACCCGGACCCGACGAGCAGAAGCGGTCGACGCGGAGGTCCTTCTCGTCGACTGAGACCTCAACCGCCTCGGCCTCCGGCATCACCGCCACCGTTGCCGCCGAGGTGTGGATCCGACCCGAGGCCTCGGTGGCAGGGACCCGCTGCACCCGGTGGACGCCGGACTCATACTTCAGCCGCGAGTAGGCGCCCTCACCCTCGATCACCGCCACCGCCTCTTTGATGCCGCCGAGGCCGGTGTCCGAGGAATCGGTGAGCGACAGCTTCCACCGCCTCGCCTCGGCATAGCGCCCGTACATGCGCAACAGCTCGGAGGCGAAGAGAGCCGCCTCGTCGCCACCGGTGCCGGCGCGAATCTCGAGAATTACGTTGCGACGGTCGTTGGGGTCGACGGGGAGCAGCAACAGCTTGAGGCGCTGCTCGATCTCTTCACAGCGCGTGTTCAGCTCGTCGACCTCGGCCTCCGCCATCTGTCGCATCTCTTCATCATCGGCCTCGGCGATGATCTCGCGGGCACCCTCGAGCTCATCGGTGATGGTCGAGTACTCGCGGTAGGCGGCCACCACCGGTGAGAGTTCAGCGAGCTTCTGGGCGATCTCGCGCGAACGGTTGGGATCGACGGCGATCTCGGGATCCGCTTGCTGCACCAGGAGGTCCTCGTGCTTTTTCGCAATTTCTTTCAGTCGTTCAAGCATGATGCGCCCCCGATCCCGACGGAATCGTACCCCGCCGAAGACCCAAACGAAAACCCGCGCGAACTGAAAGTTTCGCGCGGGTCGACATGGCCGCCCGTGGGCAGCCGAAATGAGCTACTTGGCGGTCGCGGTCTTGCCGTAGCGGCGCTCGAACTTCTCGACCATTCCCGCGGTGTCCACCAGCTTCTGCTTACCGGTGTAAAAGGGGTGGCACGCATTGCAGATCTCGAGCCGCATTTCGGTCTTGGTCGAACGGGTCTTGAAGGTGTTGCCGCAGGCACACCGAACCTCGATCTCGTGATACTCGGGGTGGATTCCTTCTTTCATCTCATACCTCCACTCGGCCCAGTCGGACCAAGGACGCAGAATGTTACACCCAAGTGGTCTCAAGCGCAAGTCAAGTTGAATTAGGAGTTAGGAATTAGGAATTAGGAATTTCCACCCACCCTCCCGGTGAATTCAGGGATGGAGGGACGGGCATTCCTAATTCCTAATTCCTAATTCCTAATTCGGGCATCAGCCCGTACGCCAGACGGTGTCGATCACCGTGCCGTCCACCCACTTTACGACCGCGACTGGATCATCAGACCGTTCCGGCTTTGCCGGCACACCGCACAGCCGGTCGAGCTCCGCCTTGAGGTCCTCAATAGGACGGATCGGAAGCTCGGAACCGGCGACCGCGTCGAGAATGTCCTGCCTGAGCGGGTTGATGGCGATCCCGCGCTCGGTGACCACGACATCGATCAGCTCGCCGGGTCCGCACAGGGTCGTGACCTCATCGACGATGACTGGAATGCGGTCACGGAAGGAGGGCACGAGGAGCATCGCGCAGCGCGAGGCGAGACAGTTCTGCCAACCGCCGATGCCGTGCAGCAGACGGCCGTCGGAATGAGTGACCACGTTGCCGTTGAATTCGAGGTCAACCTCGGTGGCACCGAGCACTGCGACATCGACCATGGAGGCGAAGTTGCCCTTGCCGTGGAAGTTGTACGAGGTGAAAGGAGAGGTGTCCTGGTGGCGCGGGTCCTCGCGCATCGAGCGCACCCCGTCCAGGTCGAAGGTCTGGCCGTCCAAGATGTACTCGATGAGACCCTCGTCGAGCATCTCGACCATGTGCTGGGTCGAGCCGCCACGGGCAAAGCGGGCTGTCACGCCTTGTGCGCGCATCAGCTCCGCCAGATAAATGGCAAAGGCGAGGGTCGTGCCCCCGGCCCCGGCCTGGAAGGAAAAGCCGTCGCGCATGATCCCCGCATCGGCGCAGAAACGCGCCGCCAGCTCGGCAATCCGCCGCCGGTCGGGGCTCTGGGTCAGACGGGTGGTCCCGGAGACGATCTTCGACGGATCGCCAATCGAGGAAACCTCGACCACCGCATCGACATTGTTGCCCTGTATCTGCCACGGCAGGCAGGGAAAGGGCACCAGGTTGTCCGTCACCACGATCACCTTCTCGGCGTAGATCGAATCGGCGAGCGCAAACCCGAGAAGCCCGCAGGCCGCGGGGCCCGAAAGACCATTGGCGTTGCCGAAGGCATCGGCAGCCGGCGCAGCGATCACCGCCACGTCGATATGGACCTCGCCGTCCTGAATCGCCTGCCAACGCCCGCCGTGCGAGCGCAGTACCCCGAGACCGCGCATCTTACCCGCTGAGCAATAGGCGCCGAGGGGCCCGTTCATCGAACCTTCGATGTGGTGGATAACGCCCGAGTCGAGGTGCTCGATCTGGTTGGCGTGGACCGGAAAAGAGGCTGATGGAAACCACATGAGGTCCCTCAACCCCATCTCGGCTGCGGAGTCGAACGCCGCGTTGGCAACCGCGTCACCGTTCCGGAGATGGTGGTGGGTGGAGAGCACCATGCCGTCGGCAAGACCGACCTTTTCGAACGCTTCGCGCAGGCTCCCGACCCGCTTGTCGCCATCGGCCGGGTAGTCGACACAGGAGGCGATCCGCGGCGCCGCCTTGCGTCCCTCCGGCCGATAGCCGCCGACCCCATTGAACGGAACGCTCTCGCGCCCATTTACCACATCGGGCACCAGCCGCCCCGCCACGTTTTTCTCAAGCTTCACAGCCATTTCAGCTCTCCTCCGGATCAAGTAACCAGTGATCAGTAATCAGTGATCAGTAGGAGCCACGTAACCGATCACTGATCATTGATTACTGATCACTCTCTCATCCCTCAGCGTCCCAGTTTGAACCGAGCACACCGCCGGCGACACCGAGCTCAACCGTCCGTTCGGCCTGCCGGACCACCGGCGGGTCGACCATCTTCGAGCCCACAGCGACCGCTCCCAGACCCTGTTTCTCAGCCTCGCGCGCCGCCCGCACGATCCGCACCGCTCGTTCCACCTCTTCCGCCGACGGCGTCATCTCGCGATGGACCACCGGAATCTGCCGCGGGTGGATGCAACCGACGCCATCGAAGCCGAGGCCGCGTTCGCGCCGCACATACGAGGCGAGACCCTCCTCATCGGAGATGTCGGAGAAGACCGAGGCGATCGGCTGAACCCCCGCCGCACGGGCGGCATAGACCGTGGTCTGCCGGGCATGAAAGCTCTCCCATCCTTCGGCCGTACGGGGCGCCGCGAGTTCCGCCGACAGATCTTCGAGGCCGAGGGTGAGGGCGACCACCGAGGGATCGGCGGCGGCGATCTCAAAGGCCCGGTGGATGCCGAGGGGGGACTCGAGAATCGGCATCAGAAACGCCGCACCTTCCCCGGCAAGCCGTTGCAGAACCTCCGCCACGCGCCCCACCTGCATCGGCGTCTCGACCTTCGGTAGGAGCACGATGTGCGGGTTGTGAGCGGCGATGGCGGCCAGATCCTCTTCGCCGACGGTGCCCTGATTGATCCGCACCAGGCGCTCGGACAAACCCCAATCGAGGGCCACGAGGGCATTGCGAACGAGGAGGCGGGCGGCGTCCTTCTCGGCCGGCGGCACCGAGTCCTCGAGGTCGAGGATGATGGCATCGGCGCCATAGAGACCACCCGAGATCATCAACTTGGGCTGGTTGCCTGGGATATAGAGACGGCTCCGGCGCAGACGGTCGCGGCGGCGAGGTGCGTTCGCTTCCGGCGCGGGCTCGGGGAGCACCGGCGGGCCATCAAACCCCGCCCGCCGGAGGCAGGACTCGGTGCGCGCCAGAATGACCCATTCCAGCGCGCCGACGTCAGTCACCGCAAGGCGTCCCGTGGTGACCGCGAGGGCCTGCGCGACCCGCAGCACCGCGCCCTCGATCGCGTCCCTGTAGAGGTAGTCCACCTTCGAGTGGACCTCGATGAGAAGGGCGTTATCGCCGGGTTCGTAGGCGACATTGAGATCCGAGCGGACCCGCTCACCGGTCGGTCCCGCCGAAGCCGGCTTGATTTTGGGCTCGCCCATCCTCACCTCCTCAGGTCTCAACGTTACACCGTTAAACGTTGAACGTTCAGACGTTATAACGCCTCGACAATCGCATCGGTCATCTGGGTGGTCGTGGCCGCGCCCTGGGCAACGGCCTCCGGACCGCCTCGCAGCTTGAGCATGTCGTAGGTGCGGACCGCACCCCCGACGACTACCGCAGCCACCGCGCCTCGCACCCTCTCCGCAATCTCGGTCTCACCCAGCCAGTCGAGCATCATCACCGCCGACAGAATCATAGCGATCGGGTTGACGATTGAAGGGTCGAGGCCGGCGTACTTGGGGGCCGAGCCGTGGGTCGGCTCGAAGACACCCACCTCGCGTCCGATGTTGGCCGAGGCCGCGAAACCCAACCCCCCCACCAGACCGGCGAAGCCGTCGGAGATGATGTCACCGAACATGTTGCCTGCGACGATCACGCCGTAATCCTCAGGGTTCTTGGTCAGCCACATCATCTGGGCATCGATGTTGGTATCCCAGAGCTGGATCTGTGGGTAGGCCTCGTGCACCGCACGTGCCTCGTCGAGCATCATCCCCGAGGTCTCACGGATGACGTTGGGCTTTTCGCACACGGTCACGCTCCGATAACCATGGAGGGCAGCGTAGGCAAATGCCTGCTTGCAGATCCTCCGGCACTTGGCACGGGTAAAGATCCTGGTCGACACCGCGAGGTCGGGGCGAGGCACGTCTCGGAAGGCGGCAAACTTGGGATGGGTGTCGAGCGCGTCCCACACCACGTCCGGCGGGTTGGTCCATTCGACGCCGCCATACAGACCCTCGGTGTTCTGACGGAAGATCACCGTGTTGACCCGCGGTTCGTCGACACCGCCGTCCGCCGCACGGCGGATGAAGTTGAGTGGGTTGCCCGGGAACGCAATGCACGGTCTGATCGACACGTCGAGGTCAAAATGTTGGCGAAGACCGACGATCGGTGAGAAGTAAACGTGCCCCTCGTCCCTGAGCTCGGCCCGGATCTCCGCCGCTGCCTTGTCCTTGGGCTTCGAGGTGATGGCCCCGAAGAGCGCCACCTTATGCTCGGCAATGAGTTCCACCGTCTCCTCGGGCAGGGGGTTGCCCTGCTCCACCCAGTGCTCCCAGCCGATCCCGGCCTCGATCCACTCGGCGGAGAACCCCGCCGCCTCGAGCACCCGCACCGCCTCCGGCAGCACTACCTTTCCGATCCCATCTCCCGGCATCACCACAACGGATCGCGTTGCCATTCCTCAACCTCCCACGTTTCAAATTCTCTGCCCTGCGCTAACCGATGTTGAACACATCAAGCATGGCACACAATAGCCAAGAGTCCGAAAAAGCGAAAGAGCGCAGGGCAGAGAATTTGAGGGAGCGACGCTCTCAGCGTCGCGACCAAAGGTTGAACCTCAGGATGGACCAGATCGCCGACACCCCATCCTTCCAGCCGATCTTCTTGCCCTCGGCGTAGGTGCGTCCGTGATAGGAAATCGGCACCTCATAGATCCGAACCCCGAGACGGGCAACCTTCGCCGTGAACTCGGGTTCGAACCCGAAGCGGTCGGAGACCAAGGTGATCCGCTCGAGCACATTCCGTGTGAAGACCTTGTAGCAGGTTTCCATATCCGTCAGGTTGAGATCCGTCAGACTATTCGATAGTAAGGTTAGGAAGGTGTTGCCAAGTTGGTGCCAAAAGAACAGCACCCTGTGAGGCCCACCGAGAAAGCGCGACCCAAAAACGACATCAGCCTTGGAGTTGAGGATCGGCTGCAGAAGCACCGGGTAGTCAATCGGATCGTATTCCAAATCCGCGTCCTGGATCAGGATCACGTCGCCCGAGGCAACACCGAATCCGGTTCTTAGCGCGGCGCCCTTGCCGCGATTCTCGAGATGCCGATGGCGCGACACCTCGAGCGGACGGTCGTCCTCTCGATCGGGCGGCTGCCAACTCTCGATCTCCGTCCAGGTGCCGTCCGAGGAACAGTCATCTACCACGACCATTTCGAGCTCGCCGATAGCTTCCGGCAACGGCGCCGTAGAGACCTTGCTGAGAAGCTCCGCCAGCGTCGCCTCCTCATTGAAAACCGGAATCACCACAGACAGCTTCATCACGCCAAGCCTACATCACCAATCGTTGAAACGTTAAACGTTTGAACGTTAAACGTTCTAACGATTAGTCCACGACCCGCAGTGGGTGCTCCGCCAAAAAGGACGGCTCCACGGCATCCACTAAGACGCTCCCCTCCATGTACTGCGCCACCGGGAGGGCGAGGAGATAGCAAAGGGTCGGCGCTACGTCGGGAATGTGGGCTTCGGCGACCCGGCGCCCGGACCCGACGCCCTCTCCAAGGAGGATGAAGAGCCCGTCCGGACACGACTCGGCCGATGTGTGCCAGTCCTCACCGGCCCCGAACAATCGCTTGATCCGTTCGAAGGGGCCCGGAGGAACGAGCCCGTAGGGCGACACGACAGCAACCAGTGTGGTGCTGTCGGTTGCTCCCAGGAGTGTTCCAAGTTGGTCATCGACAAGCTCCATCACGAGTTCGAGAAAGCGCCGCTCGCGTGTGTGACGGAGGCGTAGCGGTTCGTGGTACCTACGTGCCAGCGCCAGGGTTTCGAGGTGGATCCAGACATCGCCCGTACCGGCCACCAGCGCCGCGCGCGCCGCATCCACCCGTGACTGGTCGCGCACGACAGCCGCCCAGATTTCGGATCGGCGCTCGGGGAACTCTTTGAGCGCCGCTTCGAGCGAGACACCCATGGACGCCTCGAGCACGGCGCCCGCCTCGAGTTCTGTCGCCGGAACCAGCGCCGGATCGTCGCCCCACGACCCGGGCCAGCCGAAGACCGATGTGGTGACGTCAGAGGCGCGGAGCCTAGCCCACAGAGGAGCAACTGTGGTCGGGGGGGGCGGCGTCCACTCGGCAAGCCCCCACGGCAGGATCATCCTCGACCCCTCAGGGGTCCACGGAAGCAAGCGAAGGGTTTCCGGGAACACCATTGGGAGATCCCACGCCCGGTTTTCCTTGACACCATGCCGACCAGGATAGGTTCCGGTCGCGGCCGATGTCCAAAGCGCCCATCGCAGGTACGGCCGATAGGGCACCAGCGTGGCTCTCGCGCCCTCCTCCCTGAGCTGCGCAAAGGTGGGATACCTCGAACTTGAAGCATCGGCGTGTAATACCTTGGCGTCCAATCCTTCAAGACCGATGACCAACAGATTTCGCGCAGGTTCACCCAGCGGACGAGCGGCAACCTCGAGATACTTCCCGAGAGGCGTCGGCGCCCAGGTCATTCGCGTCATCGGGAGGATGAGCATTACGACCGAGAAAATGATCCTCGCCCAACGTCCGCCACCCAGACGGCGCACGAGAGCGCCACCGATAAGTGCGAGGAGGATAGCGACGGACCACGCCACAGCGTCCTGGAGAAGGATTCGATGAGCGGTTCGCTCCAGGAGCCTGGTGTGAAGCTTGGCGTTGACCGTACTGAGGATCGCAGCCGCGCCGAAGACCAGCGCAAAGAGCTCAGGCGCCGCCCACCGATCTGAACGCGGTCGCAGCCGTTCGAGGACCAAGAGTCCGATCAGCAGCGGCACACCGGCTAAGAGCATTCCCCACGAGGCCCACAGCGGCATACCGATGAGGACTCCGCGCACCGTTTGAACGACCTCCGGGTTCATCCGCAGCACGAGAGCCTCGGCAACGAGGCCGGCCGCGGCTCCGGCGCCGAGAGCGTCAACCAACAATCGTCGGTTCATCACAGTTGATGGTACCGCGGCCGGATGCCGTACACTCGGCAGCGGGAAATTTCATGACGAGCCCACCTATCTCCAGGAGCGAGGCGCTGTGCCTCGCGCTCGACGGCAGCGAG
>JAOZUP010000385.1 GCA_029938595.1 Thermoanaerobaculales bacterium
TAGAAATAGAAGAGCCAGCGGGTGGCGACCATCACCGCCACCATCGGGTCGGCGTCGGCGAGCCGGCCCTCAAGGGCGAGCTCCTCGAAGTGAGGGCCGTACTTCTCCCGGAATCGGTCGGCCATAGTCTCGTAAAAGGAGCGAATGTGGCGACCCTGGTGCTCGATGACATCGACAAAGACGAGCAGGATAGAGGCCTTGTTCTCCTCCACCGTCTGTTCGATCGCGGCCGCCAGCTCCTCGAGATCGTCCGGGAAGTTCGCCGTCGTAAAGACCTTTTGCAGCGGATGCTCGGGGTCGAGGAGGCGGTCCCAGTAATCGTCGATGAGGCGCTGAAAGATCGCCTCCTTGGACCCGAAGTGGTGGTAGAGGTTGCCGGTCGACAGGCCGCAAACCTCGGCGATCTGCCGCATCGAGGTGGCGCCGTAGCCGTGGGTCGAAAACAGATCGAGTGCCGCCTCCAGCACCTTGGAGGTGGCGATCTCAGACCTCTCGGCCTGACGTCCGTTGGTACCTCTCGGCATCCCTCCTCTTAAAAACCGAACGTTCGTTATGTAACTTATGTCCCGAATCGGGAGTTGTCAAGCAATTCGCTGACGCGAATTGCTGAATGACGAAATCTGGTGTCCCAGCCACAAAGGAGTGATAAACCCATAGTCTGGGGCGTAAGCCCTCAGAAAGACTCTCGTTTCTCCAGCTCCGAAGGGGCGATAGATACTTAGCCTGGGGCGCCAGCCCCAGGAAAACCGTCACCCATTACGAGAAGCCCTGAAGGGGCGACAGACGATTCATCTGTCGCCCCTTCAGGGCTCATTGTGTTTGGGATATCCGTTCCTGGGGCTCACGCCCCAGGCTATGAATGTGTCGCCGCTTCGCGGCTTCGTGCTTCCGGCTTCGCGCTGTGCACTACGCCGTGACGGGTCGCACTACGCCGTGACAAGTCGCGGCTCATTTCTCCTGACGCGCGGGGTTCAACCCTCTCCGGCTGGTGGGAACGTTCAACGTTCAACGTTTAACGTTTGAACGTTTTCTTTCCTCGACGCCCCGTCTTGCGTGCCGCCCGCGCGTCGGGCTTCACGTCGGCAGGCACGAGCTGCAGCTGCATTGCGTCGAGGTCGACCCGCACCAGCCGGACCTCGATCGGGTCGCCGAGCCGCCACACCCGCCCCGTCCGCTCCCCCACCAACCGGTGGCGCCGTTCGTCGTATTGGTAGTGGTCGTCGCTGATCTCCGAGATGTGGACCATGCCGTCGACCGAGATCTCGTCCAGCCGCACGAAGAGCCCGAAGTCGGTGACCCCCGAAATGTGGCCCGCAAAGACTTCGCCCTCGCGTTCGCGCAGGAAGAGCACGGTCTTCCACTCGACCGCTTCGCGCTCTGCGGCCTCGGCCCGGCGCTCGGTCGCCGAGCATGACTCCCCCAGCTTCTCCAGCTCCGCCTCCACCGCTTCGCGTTCAGAGCCCTCGGGGATCGGCCCCTCCGCCTGCAGCCGCCTCAGCATGCGGTGAACCACCAGATCGGGGTAGCGTCTAATCGGCGACGTGAAGTGCAGGTACTCGTCGGTGGTCAGCGCGTAATGGCCGCGCGGGTCCGGCGTGTAGATCGCGCGTGCCAACGTGCGCAGCACCAGCATGTCGATCAGCCGCTCCTCGGGCCGGCCGTCGGCTGATTCGAGCAGCGCCTGCAGGGCTGCCGGCTCGAGCGAGCGAGGATCCCCATCGAGGCGCAGCCCGAGATCAGCCACCACCCGCTTGAGCTCCTCGACCCGCGTCGCTTCCGGCTCGTCGTGGACCCGGTGCAGCCCCGGCTGCCCGGCCTCGATCAGGATCCCGGCAATGCACCGGTTGGCGGCCACCATCAGCTCCTCAATGAGGCGGTGGGCGCGGTTGCGGGCGGCGGGTTGGATCGCCACCACCCGCCCCTCCGGATCGAGGATCAGCTCCGGTTCGGCGAGGTCGAAGTCGAGGCTGCCGTGGTCGCGACGGGCGCGTCCCAGGCGCCCGGCGGCCTCGGTCAGGAGTTCGAGCGACTCGGCAAATCCGGCCGTCTCTTTGGGCCACTCCGACCGCGGCCTTTCGAGCCACTCGGCGACCTCCGCGTAGGTGCACCGCCGACGCGATCTGATCACCGAGTCCTCCGTTGACCGCGCTGTGATCTCACCGTTTCGATCAACCGTGAAGCGCGCCGTCCAGGTCAGCCGATCCTCCCCCTCGCGCAGCGAGCAGAGGTCGTTCGACAACCGTTCCGGAAGCATCGGTACGCACAACCCCGGCAGGTAGACGCTGGTCCCTCGCCCGCGCGCAGCCGTGTCGAGAGCCATGCCGGGGCGGACAAAGTGGCTGACGTCCGCGATGTGCACCTCGACCTCGATGCCGCCGCCCGCCGTGGCACGGGCGCTGACAGCGTCATCGAAGTCGCGCGCAGTGCGGCCGTCGATCGTGATCACCGGCTCTCCCCGTCGGTCCGCGCGGCGTGCGAGCTCCTCGCTGCTGATTGTGCTCGGCAACAGCTCCGCCTCGGCCAGCGCCTCCGCCGGGAACTCCACCGGGATGCCGCGCTGCCGCAGAACCACTCTCTCCACAACCCCGGGGTCGTCGGCTCGCCCCAACCGCTCGAGCAGCACGCCCCGCGCGTGGCGCCCGCGAGAGTCCACCGAGTCGATCGAGATCACGACCATCTCGCCCTCCTCGGGCTCGCCCTTGACCCGCGAGCCGGTGGGCGCCACCGTAAACCGCAACCGCCGGTCGAGAGGGCGAACGTGCGGTTTGCCGTCACCGGCCACCCAGCGCCCGACGACCTCGCGGCGCCCGCGTTCCACCACTCGAATAATGACGCCCTCGCGGACGCCGTCTGCCCGGGCACGCTTCCGCGGCTTCTCCAGCCGCACGACCACCGTGTCGCCATCCAGAGCACCGCGCATCCCGTGCGGCGGGATCCGCACCGGCGACCCGCCCCGGTCCGTCACCGCCACCTCCATGTGACCGCCCGCAACTCGGCGCAGCGTGCCGGTCACCAGGTCCGAGGACTCGGCGACGAAGTACCGCTTGCCGCGCCCCAGCACCACCCGGCCATCGCGCTGCACCTCCTTGAGCGCCGGACGCAGCAGCCGCCTGGCATCCGATCGCCCGAGCTTACGCTCTGCCGCAAACTGGTTGACCAGCTGCTGCGCGGTGAGCCCCTTCCGCCCGCGCTTACGGATCGCGGTCAGGACCTCCTCGGCTTTCACTTCACGGTCTGAAGTTTTCTTTGTCATCCGAGGTATTGAAACACGGATTTCGAATTCTGAATTCCGAATTCGGCGAGTCTTACTCGCCGACCAGCTTGTTGTACAGCCAGGCGAAGATGAAACCGCCTATGGCACCGTCGACAAACCCCCAGACGGCGCCGATCACCGCACCGACATAGCTGAAGCTGTAGCCGAAGTAGAAGTGGTCGAGGTTGCTCATGACCTGGCCCTGGAAACCGAATATCAGCAGCCACACCGTCGCCAGAAAAATGGCCGCCCCCCAAAAGATCCCGCACGCCAACGCGAACGCCTTGGTATTCAAACGCATCTCGAACCCCCCTTCGTGTTTTGATCTCTCGCAAATTTCTCCGTGTCAGGGTAGCACCGCACACCATGCGCGCAGCAAATCGTAGTGCGAATCGCCTTGACACCCGATGCACCCCAATCTAGAATCTGCACCCGTCTGTGTGCGAAAGTGGCGGAATTGGTAGACGCGCAAGATTCAGGTTCTTGTGTCTGCAAGGACGTGGGGGTTCGAGTCCCCCCTTTCGCACCAATGACTTAGCTCGTCTTGGCGGTCAGCTCAAAAAGCTCCGGGGATACCCTGGGGATACCTTAGGCCGCTTTTTTGAGCACCCCCCGGCAGCACAGATTCAGCCATCCTGCTGGCGGGGTTCCTTTCCTGCGAGGTTGCGAACGGGGGCGAGCGCGATGACCCCCGCCCGGGTGTGGCATGTTCTGCGGCACAGCCTCGCCCGCGCCCTATATTCGGTGGTGC